>NZ_KV837021.1:0-255 GCF_001838465.1 Staphylococcus sp. HMSC061G12 | reverse complement strand
TTGCACTAGCCATAGGACTTACCGTTGTTAATAAAATCGCACTCGCTAACAATGTTCCAAATGATTTTTTTAGTTTCAAAATAAAAACTCCTTCGCTTTAATTTTACTCCCAATTTTTTAAGAACATTCCCAAGCTAACCATATCATATTATTGCTTTATTCCAATTGCTTTATTGACAACGAGCCTCTGAACCCTTAACAAACCCTAAACTTGTCGAATCGTCGGCTTAATAGCTCACGCTATGCCGACATTCG
>NZ_KV837020.1:0-429 GCF_001838465.1 Staphylococcus sp. HMSC061G12 | reverse complement strand
ATAGTTTTATAAAAGACATAGTTTCTTTCTTAACCTGCACATAGGCTAATGCTTGCTGTGATTGGCTTTGATTGCGTTTTTTTTGTGCATTGCGATAGCTCATTTGCGATAGCTCATTTTGAATTTTTTTGAATAACTCAATAGGATTAATGGCATAAGTATTTGCGCCTTTACCTCCTTGTTTATTTCGCAAAGTATTGATTACAGTAATAAAACCGTTTTCTTTTAAAAACTTGATATGACGTTTGACAGTCGCAACAGACTTATCTAATTTCTTTGCAATTGTTTTGATTTTAATGTGCGAAACACCAATCACTTTGCAACTGTATTGTTTTAATAGGTTCAGTGTTTCGTAATGTGTTTTGCTGATTTGCGCATTGTATTGTCTTACTGTGTTATCCATTGCTTGAATTGAATCGAATGTTGCGT
>NZ_KV837019.1:0-33201 GCF_001838465.1 Staphylococcus sp. HMSC061G12 | reverse complement strand
TTATCTCATCAACCGAATTTATTATAGAGCCTTTCTAATTCAGAAAGTGGTATTGGCTGATTTATAATCTAAAGTTTATTATTGCGGTGTATTTGTATCCGCTGCAAGTTCCTCAACTGCTTCTTTCACTTGAGGGTCGATATGTTTTTCGTATTTAGCTTCGCTATAACGTCTCATACCTGTACCTGCAGGAATCAATTTACCGATAATAACGTTCTCTTTAAGACCAAGTAAGTCATCGCGTTTACCTTTGATAGCTGCATCTGTAAGGACACGAGTTGTTTCTTGGAATGATGCTGCTGATAAGAAGCTTTCTGTTTCAAGAGACGCTTTCGTAATACCAAGCAATACTGGTTTTGCAGTTGCTGGACGTTTGCGGTCTTTGAATGCTTCTCTATTTGCATCTGTAAAGTTGTGGATGTCTACTAATGAACCTGGTAATAGTTTTGTATCACCAGCTTCAATGATACGTACTTTACGTAACATTTGACGAACCATAACCTCAACGTGTTTATCGTCGATTTCTACACCTTGCATACGGTAAACTTTTTGAACTTCTTTAAGCAAGTAGCTTTCTGTCGCATTTAAGCCTGCTACTGATAAGTAGTTCTTAGGTTCGATAGAACCTTCAGTTAAGACTTCACCGCGTTCAACGTGTTGGCCTTTTTCAACTTTAAGACGTGAAGTACCTGAAGCAAGATAAGATCTTGTTTCGTTAGCACCTTTGATCACGATTTCTTGTTGACGGTCTTTCGCAAGTTTGATGTCTTCGACTGTACCTTCAATGTCAGTAATAACTGCTTGACCTTTAGGGTTACGTGCTTCGAAGATCTCTTGGATACGTGGAAGACCTTGAGTGATATCGCTTCCGGCTACCCCACCTGTATGGAAGGTACGCATTGTAAGCTGTGTACCTGGTTCACCGATAGATTGTGCTGCGATTGTACCAACCGCTTCACCCACTTCAACTTTTTCACCAGTCGCAAGGTTTTTACCGTAACATTTTTCACATACACCATGACGTGTATTACATGTAAATGCTGAACGGATGTACATTTGTTCAATGCCTGCATCAGTGATGCGTTTTGCGATTTCTGGTGTAATCAATTGATCTGGTTTCACAAGAACTTCATCAGTTTCTGGGTGACGTACCGTTTCTTTAGAGTAACGGCCTTCAATACGTTCGATGAATGGTTCGATCATTTCTGTACCTTCTTTGATGTCAGATACAAGTAGACCACGGTCAGTTCCGCAATCTTCTTCACGAACGATAACATCTTGCGCAACGTCAACAAGACGACGAGTAAGGTAACCTGAATCGGCAGTTTTAAGTGCTGTATCGGCAAGACCTTTACGCGCACCGTGAGTAGAGATGAAGTACTCTAACACTGTTAAACCTTCACGGAATGAAGATGTGATTGGTAACTCGATGATTTTACCAGATGGTGCGGCCATCAGACCACGCATACCAGCTAACTGAGTAAAGTTAGATGCGTTACCACGGGCACCAGAGTCACTCATCATGAAGATTGGGTTCGTTTTTTCTAGGGATTTCATCAATTTACCTTGAATTTCATCCTTAGCATCTGTCCAAATTTCAACGACAGCATTGTAACGTTCTTCTTCAGTGATTAAACCACGGTTATATTGTTTTTGAACACGTTCAACTAATTTTTCGTGTTCATCTAAGATTTCTTGTTTATCAGGTAATACCACGATGTCAGATACACCAACAGTGATACCTGCTTTAGAAGAGTATTTGAAACCTAAGTCTTTCATACGGTCAAGCATCATTGATGTATCAGTAATGCTGAAGCGATTGAACACTTCTGCAATGATATTTCCTAAGAATTTTTTGTTGAATGGTTCAACAAGTTCTTGGTCTTCAAAGTATGCTTTTAAGCCGCCTTCGCCTAATTCGCTTGCGCTGACGAAGTATTTATCAGGTGTTTTATCTTCTAAGTTTGTTTGTGACGGTTCATTAATATAAGCAAATGAATCCGGAATGATTTCGTTAAAGATTACTTTACCGACAGTTGTCGTCAAGATCTTACGATTTTGTTCTTCAGTGAATGTAGGGTTATTGAATGAACCTGCATGTACACCAATACGTGTATGCAAGTGTACATAACCATTTTGGTATGCTTTCAATACTTCATTTGCATCGTTAAAGATTGCACCTGTATTCACTGCATCTTTACGTTCTAAAGTAAGGTAATAGTTACCAAGTACCATATCTTGTGATGGTGTAACAACTGGTTTACCATCTTTAGGGTTCAAGATGTTTTGAGCTGCAAGCATTAACATACGTGCTTCTGCTTGTGCTTCTTTAGATAAAGGTACGTGAACGGCCATTTGGTCACCATCGAAGTCAGCGTTATAAGCTGTTGTTACCAATGGATGTAAACGAATCGCACGGCCTTCAACTAATGTTGGTTCGAACGCTTGGATACCTAGTCTGTGCAATGTTGGAGCACGGTTAAGGAGTACTGGGTGTTCTTTGATAACGTCTTCTAAAACATCCCATACTTCATCTTCCATACGTTCAATTTTGCTTTTCGCATTTTTGATGTTTGTCGCAATTTCGCGTTGAACTAATTCTTTCATTACGAAAGGTTTGAATAATTCTAACGCCATTTCTTTAGGTAGACCACATTGATACATTTTAAGTCCTGGACCTACTGCGATAACAGAACGACCAGAGTAGTCAACACGTTTACCTAATAAGTTTTGACGGAAACGACCTTGTTTACCTTTCAACATATGTGAAAGTGATTTTAATGGACGGTTACCTGGACCAGTTACTGGACGGCCACGACGACCATTATCGATTAATGCGTCTACTGCTTCTTGCAACATACGTTTTTCGTTTTGAACGATAATACCAGGCGCACCTAAGTCTAATAAACGTTTCAAACGGTTATTACGGTTGATAACACGACGGTATAAGTCGTTCAAGTCACTTGTCGCAAAACGTCCGCCGTCTAATTGAACCATTGGACGGATTTCTGGTGGGATAATTGGAAGTACATCCAAAATCATCCATGAAGGTTCGTTACCAGAGTTTCTGAATGATTCAACAACTTCTAAACGTTTGATTGCACGAGTCAATCTTTGTCCAGTTGCTGATTCTAATTCAGTACGTAAGTCTTTCAACTCTTCATCTAAGTCAATTTCAGATAATAGGTCTTTAATACCTTCAGCACCCATTTTCGCTACGAATTGACCAGGGAATTTATCATAATAGTCTCTGAATTCTGCTTCAGAAAGTAATGATTTTTTCTCAAGACCTGTTGGGCCTGGATCAACCACAACATATGATGCGAAGTAGATAACTTCTTCAAGTGATCTTGGAGACATATCTAATAGTAGACCCATACGACTTGGGATACCTTTGAAGTACCAAATGTGTGAAACTGGTGCCGCAAGTTCAATATGGCCCATTCTTTCACGACGTACTTTTGATTTCGTTACTTCAACGCCGCAACGGTCACAAACCATGCCTTTATAACGTACACGTTTGTACTTACCGCAACTACATTCCCAGTCTTTTGTAGGTCCGAAAATTCTTTCACAGAATAAACCATCTTTTTCAGGTTTCAAAGTACGATAGTTGATTGTTTCAGGTTTCTTAACTTCACCGTATGACCATGAACGAATCTTTTCAGGTGAAGCAAGGCCGATTTTCATATAATGGAAATTATTTACATCAATCAAGGAGCCTACCTCCTTCAATTTAGATTAGCTGTGCTATTTGATTGATAAATGATCAATAAATTGAGAAATATTAAAGGTGCATAAAGGCAATGCAGTACATTGCCTAATGCAGCCTTGCAATATTTGAATTTTTAACATTACGCTATTTGCTTATTGAACACCGAAATGAATTAGTCAGTTGTTTCTTTTTGTGATTCAGGAATTGAAGATTGTTGGATGTTTACTTTATGATCGTGCACATCGTCTTCATCCATATCTGACATTTCAATTTCTTTATCATTTTCATCCATGACTTTAACATCAAGACCTAAACTTTGTAATTCTTTCATCAATACGCGGAATGATTCCGGAACACTTGGTCTAGAGATGTTTTCACCTTTAACGATCGCTTCATAAGTTTTTACACGACCTACAGTGTCATCAGATTTATAAGTTAGGATTTCTTGCAATGTGTATGCAGCACCATAAGCTTCAAGTGCCCATACCTCCATCTCACCGAAACGTTGTCCACCGAATTGTGCTTTACCACCAAGTGGTTGTTGTGTAACAAGTGAGTATGGTCCAGTTGAACGCGCATGTAATTTGTCGTCAACCATGTGTGCAAGTTTCAACATGTACATTACACCAACAGAGATACGGTTATCGAATGGTTCACCTGTACGTCCATCATATAATACAGTTTTACCATCTCTTGCCATACCTGCTTCTTCGATCGTAGACCATACATCATCATCGTTGGCACCATCGAATACTGGTGAAGCTACATGAATTCCTAAGTTTTTAGCCGCCATACCTAAGTGTAATTCAAGTACTTGTCCGATGTTCATACGTGATGGTACACCTAGTGGGTTTAACATGATATCGATTGGTGTGCCGTCTGGTAAGTAAGGCATATCTTCTTCAGGGACAATCTTAGAGATAACCCCTTTGTTACCGTGACGACCGCACATTTTATCCCCAACGTGGATTTTACGTTTTTGAACGATGTAAACACGTACTAATTGGTTTACACCTGGAGATAATGAATCATCGCCATCTTCACGATTGAAGACTTTGACATCTAGTACGATACCGCCTGCACCATGTGGTACACGTAATGACGTATCACGAACTTCACGTGCTTTTTCACCGAAGATTGCGTGTAATAAACGTTCCTCAGCAGTTAATTCAGTTACACCTTTAGGTGTTACTTTACCAACTAAGATGTCGCCATCTTTCACTTCTGCACCTACATAAACGATACCGCGTTCATCTAAGTTTTTAAGTGCGCTTTCAGCAACGTTAGGAATGTCACGTGTAATTTCTTCAGGTCCAAGTTTTGTATCACGTGCTTCAGATTCATATTCTTCAATATGAATAGAAGTATAAACGTCATCTTTAACAAGACGTTCACTCATGATAACAGCATCCTCATAGTTATAACCGTCCCAAGTCATGAATCCGACTACTACGTTACGTCCAAGTGCCATCTCACCAAGTTCCATTGAAGGACCATCTGCTAAGATTTCACCTTGAGATACAACGTCGCCGACTTTAACGATTGGGCGTTGGTTGTAACAAGTACCTGAGTTAGAACGTTTAAATTTAGCTAATCTATACGCATCTACTTCGCCTTCGTATTCTTGACCATCTTCTTCAATAATACGACGTACTTTAATTTCATTAGATTCTACATGTTCTACACGACCAAAATGCTTGTTGATTACAGCAGCACCTGAGTCACGTGCAGCCACATGTTCCATACCTGTACCTACGAATGGAGATTCAGGGTTCATCAATGGTACTGCTTGACGTTGCATGTTCGCACCCATTAACGCACGGTTAGAGTCATCGTTTTCTAAGAATGGGATACATGCTGTCGCTGCAGATACAACTTGTTTAGGAGAAACGTCCATATAGTCCATTTTCTCTCTATCCATAGTTGTGTTGTTACCACGGAAACGACAAACGATTTCTTCGTCTAAGAAACGACCTTCGTCATCTAAACGTGAGTTCGCTTGCGCAACAACATAGCTGTCTTCTTCGTCTGCAGTAAGGTAATCGATTTGATCTGTTACCGCATTTTTCTCATGGTCAACTTTACGATATGGTGTTTCAATGAAACCAAATTCATTAACACGCGCATAACTTGATAATGAGTTGATTAAACCGATGTTCGGACCCTCTGGTGTCTCGATTGGACACATACGGCCATAGTGAGAGTAATGCACGTCACGTACTTCCATTTGTGCACGTTCACGTGTTAAACCACCAGGTCCAAGTGCAGATAGACGACGTTTATGTGTCAACTCTGCTAATGGGTTCGCTTGGTCCATGAATTGTGATAATTGAGAGCTACCAAAGAATTCTTTGATAGATGCAATCACTGGACGAATGTTGATAAGTTGTTGTGGTGTAATAGAATCTGTATCTTGAATAGACATTCTTTCACGAACGACACGTTCCATTCTTGATAAACCGATTCTGAATTGGTTTTGAAGTAATTCGCCTACTGAACGTAAACGACGGTTACCTAAGTGGTCAATATCATCTGTTTGACCTACACCATACAATAAGTTGAAGAAGTAAGACATTGACGCAACAATGTCAGCTGGTGTAATACATTTCACTTCTGAATCAGGGAATGCATTACCGATAACTGTTGTTGTACGGCCTTCTTCATCATTCGGTACATAAATTTTAATTGATTGTGTTTCAACAGGTTCGTTTACGATGCTGTCATCTAACTCATCCACTTCGATGTTTGCGTTAGATTCTAAAACATCCATAATTTCGTCTAGTTTACGACGGTCTAAAACTGTGCCTTCTTCAGCAACAATTTCACCTGTTTCAGTATTAACAATCGGTTCAGCCAATTTTTGGTTGAATAAACGATGTTTCAAATGAAGTTTTTTGTTCATTTTATAGCGACCAACACTTGCTAAGTCATAACGTTTCGGATCGAAGAAACGAGAGTAAAGCAAGCTTTTCGCGTTTTCTACTGTAGGTGGTTCGCCAGGGCGTAAACGTTCATAAATTTCTAATAGTGCTTGATCTGTATTTTCAGTACCATCTTTTTCTAAAGTGTTACGTAGGTATTCGTTGTCACCTAATAAATCAATAATTGATTGATCAGTTGAATAACCTAAAGCACGTAATAATACAGTTAATGGTAATTTTCTTGTTCTATCGATACGAACATAAACGATGTCTTTCGCATCAGTTTCGAATTCTAACCAAGCACCACGGTTAGGAATTACTGTCGCATCATAGTTTTCACGACCATTTTTATCGATTTTTTCATTGAAGTATACGGATGGAGAACGAACTAATTGTGATACAATAACACGCTCAGCACCATTGATCACGAAAGTACCTGTATCAGTCATTAATGGGAAATCACCCATGAAGACTTCTTGGTCTTTCACTTCTCCTGTTTCTTTGTTAATAAGACGCACTTTGACACGAAGAGGTGCAGCATAAGTTGCGTCGCGGTTCTTAGATTCCTCTAAATCGTATTTCGGTTCACCCAATCTATAATCTACAAATTCTAAAGAAAGGTTGCCTGTGAAGTCTTCGATTGGAGAAATGTCACGGAACATTTCTAATAAGCCTTCTTTTAAGAACCATTCATAAGATTTAGTTTGAATTTCAATAAGGTTTGGTAATTCTAAAACCTCAGAAATTCTCGCGTAATTTCTACGTTTACGATGTCTTCCATATTGGACAAATTTACCTGCCAAACAGATTCACCCCTCAAAAATTGTTCGAATGTCTCTTACATATTAAAATAAACAAAACGGTAACAAGACAAAAAGAAAACGGCAGCACACCCGATGACACCATTTTCTATTCTGCGTTATTAAAGATTTACTTTGTTATTTTATACGTAAAAGTACACACTTCTTGAACATAAATTTTTACATTCTATAACTATATCAGAAATTAATATGGTTGTCAATGGTTAACGCTTGCTTTTCAAAATGTAATACCCTTTCTCTTTGGTTAGGGTTTCTACATTACCAAAAACAGCTTCCATCTTCTTTTTCGCCGAAGGCATACCTTGCTTTTTCTGAATTACAACGTATAATTCACCTTCAGCTCTCAACTTCTCATGTGCGTCTTCTAAAATGCCATGAACCACTGACTTCCCTGCCCTGATTGGCGGGTTCGTCACGATCATGTCACAAGAATTATCCGGAACTTCAGCTAAACCATCACTCTCTTTTACAGTGACATTTTCAATATGGTTTTTCTCACTATTTTCTTTTGCTAAATCTAGTGCTCGGTGGTTCACATCCAACATAATAACATGGTGATGCGGAGATACTTTCGCAATCATCAAACCAATCGGTCCATAACCGCAACCCACATCAACAATCGTCTTCTTAGGTCCTGGTGGATGTTCTTTTAAAAACGTACGAACTAATAAATCTGAGCCAAAGTCTATTTTCCCTTTAGAAAATACACCTGCATCAGTCACTAGATTCAATTCATTTTGATGATAATGGTATTTAAATGTCTCTTTATGACTTTCAACTTTAGGATCTTTGTCATAATAATGACTCATGCTTACACCTCATTACTTTACATTAGAAGCTGTTCGAGTATACTCTTCCATTTCAACAAAGACAAGTCTACCCTTTACTTTAAGGATACACATTTCATCAGTCATTTGCTATAAATACCTTTCGTTCTATAATGAGTTGTACTCATTAGAAAAACCCCGTTAACTCAATAACGGGGTTTTCATTTCTCAAAGAATTCAGGCTGTGAAACTAAGTTTCACACATTAACAATGGTTATTAGCCTCGTTCTCTTTTCATTTAGTTATTGGCTGTGGCAATAGAATTATTTTAATTCTACAGTTGCGCCAACTTCTTCTAATGTTTCTTTAAGTTTTTCAGCTTCTTCTTTAGGTAAAGCTTCTTTGATTACTTTAGGAGCGTTGTCTACTAATTCTTTAGCGTCTTTCAATCCTAAACCAGTTGCGTCTTTAACAGCTTTAACAACTTTGATTTTAGATGAACCAGCTGAAGTTAACTCAACGTCAAATTCAGTTTTTTCTGCTGCTGCGTCTCCGCCGCCTGCTGCACCTGCTGCTGCTACTGGAGCTGCTGCAGTTACACCAAATTCTTCTTCGATTGCTTTTACTAAGTCATTTAATTCTAATACTGACATTTCTTTAATTGCTTCAATGATTTGTTCTTGATTAGCCATTATATATTTCCTCCATTTTTTAAATAATTAATTGTGTGTACTGATTATTCAGCACTTTCTTCTTCTTTAGATTCTCCAACTGCTTTAACCGCATAAGCGAAGTTGCGTACAGGAGCTTGTAATACAGAAAGTAACATAGAAACAAGACCGTCGTGTGATGGTAATGAACCAACAGTTTTAACTTCTTCTGCTGAGATAACGCTACCTTCCATTACGCCTGTTTTAATTTCTAAAGCTTCGTGATCTTTAGCAAATCCAGCGATAACTTTTGCAGGAGCAACTACATCATCAGTAGTTGTTGCAACAGCTGTTGGACCTGTTAAGAATTCGTCAAGACCTTCGATTCCCGCTTGTTCAGCAGCACGACGTAACATAGTGTTTTTGTAAACTTTGTACTCAACACCAGCTTCACGTAATTGTTTACGTAATTCTGTTACTTCTTCTACTGTTAAACCACGGTAATCTACGATTACTGTTGAAACAGAATTTTTAAGTTGATCAGCGATTTGTTCAACTAATTGTTTTTTCGCTTCAATAATTCCAGACATTTAGACACCTCCATACATATTTTGTTCGGTGCTTTTTTTGAGCTTTACCCAATAAAAAAAGCACTTTCACCCTACGGCAAAAAGTGCTTGAAAGTTTCATAGTTCACGTTCAAGTCAATTTTAGCCTCGGTAGGATCAAGTTTTAAGTTATCTCTAACTCCTACTGTCTTAGGTAAAATAATCACATTTATCAATATAACTGTTTCAATGTGATATGTCAATAAGTAATTAAAAAAACTAGAGAAAATATTTTCAGCTGTCTCAGATATGAATCGATACGATTGGCACTTTGCAACTTTTACATTTTCTCTAGTTCTTAAATTTCATTTATATTATAGTTTGAAGTTTGAAGTATCTACTTTAACACCAGGACCCATTGTAGTTGAAACTGCAACAGACTTGAAGTAAGTACCTTTAGCTGAAGCTGGTTTAGCTTTTGCTAATACATCTTGGATAGTGTTGAAGTTATCAACTAAATCCTCAGTACTGAATGATACTTTACCGATTGAAGCGTGGACGATACCAGCTTTCTCAGCACGGTATTCTACTTTACCTGCTTTGATTTCTTCAACCGCTTTTTTAACATCCATAGTTACTGTGCCAGTTTTAGGGTTAGGCATTAAACCTTTAGGTCCTAATACACGACCTAATTTACCAACTTCGCCCATCATGTCCGGTGTAGCTACAACTACATCGAAGTCGAACCAGCCTTGTTGGATTTTGTTAGCGTATTCTGATTCGCCTACGTAATCAGCGCCAGCTGCTTCTGCTTCAGCAGCTTTGTCACCTTTCGCGAATACTAATACACGTTGTGTTTTACCAGTACCGTGTGGTAATACTACTGCACCACGGATTTGCTGGTCATTTTTACGAGTATCGATACCTAAACGGAATGCTACTTCTACAGAAGCGTCGAAGTTTGCAACGCTAGTTTCTTTAGCTAAGCTGATTGCTTCTTCAACAGCGTAATAAGTATTACGGTCAACTTTTTTAGCAGCATCTAGATACTTTTTACCTTTTTTAGCCATTTATATTTCCTCCTTTAGTGGTTTTAGCGGAATGTCCTCCCACATTACTTGCTTATGCAAGTTAAGAGCAGATGACCTTGTGAGCTGTTCGCAATTTTTATTCATTGGATTGACTTTACTGTCATCTGCCATGTTTGTTTCACGTTTCTGATTGTTATTCGTTTCGTTAGATGAGCAAACTCATCTTTACGCTATTATTCTACAGTGATACCCATACTACGAGCAGTACCTTCAACAATACGCATTGCTGCTTCGATGTCTGCTGCGTTTAAGTCAGGCATTTTAGTTTCAGCGATTTCACGTACTTGATCTTTAGTTACTGTAGCAACTTTGTTTTTGTTAGGTTCACCAGAACCTTTGTCAACGCCAGCTGCTTTTTTAAGTAGTACTGGAGCCGGTGGAGTTTTAGTGATGAATGTAAATGAGCGATCCTCATACACACTGATTTCTACCGGAATGATTAAACCTGCTTGTTCTTGTGTTCTCGCGTTGAATTCTTTACAGAATCCCATAATGTTCACACCTGCTTGACCTAATGCTGGACCAACTGGTGGTGCTGGGTTCGCTTTACCTGCAGGAATTTGCAATTTAACTACTTTTTCTACTTTTTTAGCCACGATGTGCACCTCCTTGATATCGTGATGTGGTCACAGGGCTCAATTTTGCCCTCCCACTCTTAAAACATTTCGTGACGAAATGGCCTCCTTCTTCCAAAGGACGACCATAGTATTATATCATTGAAAAATTGTAAAATCAACACCTATTCGAATTACAATTTTTCGATTTGATCAAACTCAACTTCAACCGGAGTTTCTCTGCCAAACATATCTACTAATACTGTAAGCTTGAATTTATCTGCTTCGATTTCTTGTACTTCACCGACTTGGTTGGCAAATGGGCCAGACTTGATACGAACTTGTTCTCCAACTTCGACTTCAACATCAATTGTTTTTTCTTTCATTCCCATTTGTTTTAAAATAAAGCGGACTTCATCCGGCAACAGCGGGTTAGGTTTTGATCCAGCACCTGCTGAACCAACAAATCCTGTTACACCTGGTGTATTACGTACTACATACCATGACTCATCTGTCATGACTAACTCTACCAAGACATAGCCAGGGAAAGTTTTTTTCGTGATTTTCTTCGCTTTACCGTCTTTAACTTGTGTTTCCTCTTCTTCAGGTATGACAACTCTGAAAATCTGTTCTGTCATATTCATTGATTCAACACGTTTTTCTAAATTTTTCTTAACTTTATTTTCATAGCCAGAGTAAGTATGCACGGCATACCAACGCTTTGCTCCAACTTCTTCAGACATGCTGTCACTCCTCATTAACTAATTAATTCTATTAATCTACCGATTCCCAAATCTAAGGCATAGAAGAAGATTAAGAAAAATAACACTGTAACAATTACAATTGTTGTGTATTTCACGAGTTCTTGACCAGTCGGCCAGCTCGTTTTCTCCATCTCAGATATAACGCCTTTGAAGAAACTCTCTTTTGGTGCTTTTGATTTTTTGTTTTTATCTTCAGCCATTGTCGTACCTCCAATTAATCAATAATTTCATCTTGGCCTTTAGCAATTACTTCGATTCCTTGTGTACTGTATGCGCATTGCACTTTTTGCAATACTTCTTTAACACGAGTCTTTCTGCAAGGTTGCTGTTCTTTGGTACGGTATAGTTTCTATTGCCGCAAATTTCACAGTTAAGCGGGACTTTCTTCATAATACCTTCACCTTACCTATATTAAATACTCACTAACTATACATAAGAAACCCTCAAATTGTCAAACGTCTAGTGAATTGTAAGTTGTATCTATAAGTGTAACGAAACGCAATTATGCATCCAATAATTCCTGCATTTTACGTAACTTCACTTTACTACGATGAAGGGCATTATAAACCGCCTTTTCACTTAAATCCATCGCTTGTGCTGTTTCACTTGGGGAATAATCATCCAATATATATTGTACTACTTCTCGCTCTAATTTGCTTAATTTCTTACAACAATTAAGCAGAATTTCCGAACGTTCTTTTAAAATGAGTTGTGCTTCGACAGATGGCAATTGCGTACGATAACTACACTCCGCTTCTTGAACAAGACAATCTTGTTGTAATCTCAGCCGTTTCTGTCTTCTGTAATAATCGTATTTAGAAGTACTGACTAAGCGATTGAAATAATGTTCAAACGGAATCGTTTCTATCGTTTTAAAATGATAAATATTTCTGCTGATTCTTAAGGAGATGTCTTGTATCAAGTCATCACAATCATGCGGTGCAATCGAAGGATGAATCAGCCGACTGCGTATAAACGGCTGCAACACTTCTAGTAATTGATGCATCGCGTGATCGTCATGCATTTGTGCAAGATGTATAAGAGAGACAATATCTTGAGGTATGGAAGTTTTCTGCATTACGGTAAGTTCGATCCTTTCATAAAAGTGAACTTATCATAGCGGAATGCTGATGAAATAAGCAATGTACAGAAATCTTATTTTTCTTGGTCGCCTCTTCTGATTTTTTCAAATTCTGATAATACTTCATCTGTGAGTTGGATACGTGTTCGAGGTTTATTATTATTGAACGTTTTCATTGATGACTCAACACTCGCTTCATTCAACTTAATGTTCTGCCACATTTCTCGAGACGAAATACGATAAGCACCCGTACCGAAGATGGCGTGCTGTTCACTCATATCACTCGTAACAACAGCAATATGGGTTGTATGTTTGTCATATAACCCATATACAAATCGTTCTATAAAGCTGTCAGCTGTTTCATGTTCTTTTGTGAAAATCGTTCGTACCCCGTGGTAATAAAATTCACTTTCATTACCTTCTTGTTCATAAGCGTCAAACACACATATCACATCGTCTGCCACAGTTGCTTTATAGTTGCCGATAGCCAGCAACAACTTTTCTCTGGCTTCTTCTAAATTCTCTTTGGCCAATTCTGATAAAGCACGACTATGACCAATCATATTGTAACCGTCGATGATTAAATACCGATCCTTGTGCTTCATAGCTTATTCTCCAACCGGGTGACGTTTTCGATAAATTTCATACATCATTAAGCTTGCAGCAACAGATGCATTCAAACTGTTAATATGACCGACCATAGGGATTTTAATATAAAAATCACACTTCTCTTTAACAAGTCGGCTCATACCATGTCCTTCGTTACCGATAACAATGGCAAGTGGCATATCTGCACTCATTTGACGGTAATCTGTTGCGTTATCGGCTGCAGTCCCTGCAATCCAATAACCTTCTTCTTTTAACTTATCCATCGTTTGAGATAAGTTTGTTACACGTGTTACCGGAATGTGTTGAATCGCACCTGCAGACGCTTTAGCAACTGTTTGTGTTAAAGCAACAGAACGACGTTTCGGTATAATGACACCATCTACACCTGCTGCATCCGCAGTTCTTAAAATGGAACCTAGGTTGTGCGGGTCTTCTAGACCATCCAGTAACATTAATGTTGGTAAATGATCTTGTGCTTTAAGTTTCGCAAGCAAATCATCTAGCTCTACATATTCATATGGCGCAACCAATGCTGCGACACCTTGGTGTGGTGCTTCAGCTAATCCGTCTAATTTCGTTTTTGGGACGGTCTGCACAATCAATTTTTGCTTTTTTGCATTTTTTAAGATTTCATCAAGTTGTTGCTTTTTCACGCCATCTTGAATCAAAATCTTGTTGATGGGATGCCCAGAAGTAATTGCTTCTTTCACGGCATGTCTCCCTACAATTACTGAATCTTCCACATCCTCACTCCCTTTCTTCGACTTCAGTCACAATACGCTCAAGCAATGATTCCAATCGGTCTGATTGATGATCTAAATATAAGAAACCAATCACCGCTTCCAAACCAGAGCTTTTACGATACGTCTGAATGTCAGTATTTTTCGCTTTTGTATGGCTTTTCGCATTACGCCCTCTGCGCACAATTTCTAATTCTTCTTCAGTAAACCAATCCGACTGCATCAAACTTTCCAACGTAATAGCCTGGCTTTTCGCAGACACAAAACGTTTTGCTTGTTGATGCAGACGATTCGGTTTTGCACGCAATTTCAAAATGATATGCGTTCTGACATATTGATCTAAAACTGCATCCCCCATATATGCTAAAGATAATGGGTTCAGCAGTTTGATATTTTCTTGATTATCCACGTTTGAATCTCACGCCTTGCGGTGTATCTTCAAGGATAATATTTTGTGCTTTTAATTCATCACGGATTTCATCCGCACGTGCATAATCTTTATTTTTACGCGCTTGATTACGCTCTTCAATCAAGGCTTCAATGTCTTCATCTAACAATTCATCATGTTGTTTGCCTTTTAATGGAACTCCTAAAACGTCGCTGAAGATTTGGAATACTTCTTTAAAGCGTTCAATCACTTTTTTAGATGTTGTGTTTTCCATCACATATTTATTCGCAAGTTTCGCCAAATCATACCAAGTTGTAATCGCATTAGCAGTATTGAAGTCATCATCCATAACCCTTTCAAATTGTTTTAACAATGCATCAATTTGTTCAATATAATCTGATTGATCTTCGATATCTGAAGCAATCGCTTCTCTTTCTTCAATCGCTTGATAACTATTACGGATACGTTCTAAACCAGCTTTCGCTGATTCGACTAATTCCATGTTGTAGTTGATTGGACTGCGGTAGTGTACGCTAATCATAAAGAAACGTAATACATCAGGGTCTACTTCTTTAATAATGTCATGTACAAGTACGAAGTTGCCTAATGATTTACTCATTTTTTCATTATTGATATTAATGAAACCATTATGCATCCAGTAATTCGCAAATGTCGCATGGTTATGCGCTTCTGATTGTGCAATTTCGTTTTCATGGTGTGGGAATTGTAAGTCACTGCCGCCTGCGTGGATATCAATCGTTTCACCTAATTCATGATATGCCATCACTGAGCACTCGATATGCCAGCCTGGACGTCCTTTGCCGAATGGGCTGTCCCAGCTGATTTCTCCAGGTTTCGCTTTTTTCCATAACGTGAAGTCTAATGCATCTTCTTTTTGTTCGCCTGATTCAATACGTGCACCGACTTTTAAATCATCAATAGATTGATGACTTAATTTACCATATCCTTCAAACTTACGTGTTCTGAAATAAACATCGCCTTCACTTTCATAAGCATAACCTTGTTCTACTAGGTTTTGGATAAATGCGATGATATCATCCATATGGTTCATAACACGTGGATTAGATGTTGCTTTTTTGACATTCAACGCACCTGTATCTTCATAGAAAGCTTGAATGTAACGGTCAGCGATTTCTTGCACACTTTCATTCAACTCTTTTGAACGTTTGATTAATTTATCATCCACGTCCGTAAAGTTAGATACATAATTAACGTCATAACCTTTATATTCAAAATAACGACGTACAACATCATAGTTGATAGCTGGACGTGCATTACCGATATGAATATAGTTATAAACTGTTGGACCGCAGACATACATCTTAACCTTGCCTTCTTCTATCGGCTTAAACGGTTCTTTCTGTCTCGTCAATGTATTATATAATGTAATCATCTTGAATCTCTCCATTCTTCACTTGCTCTAGTTGCTTTTCTAATTGTTTCATTTGTTCGTAAATCGGGTCTGGTAAGTTGAGATGATCAAAGTTTTTACCGATACGTTTACCATGTTGTTTCACGATATGGCCAGGAATACCGACAACTGTGGAATAGCTTGGTACATTGGTTAATACAACTGAGTTCGCACCAATATTGACATTAGAGTCTACTTTGATATTTCCTAAAATCTTTGAACCTGCCGCAATTAAGACATTATCGCCAATGTCAGGGTGACGTTTACCTTTTTCTTTGCCAGTACCGCCAAGTGTGACACCTTGATAAATTGTAACGTTATCGCCAATCGTACAAGTTTCACCAATGACCACACCCATGCCGTGATCGATAAATAAACGTTTGCCGATTTTAGCACCTGGATGAATTTCAATACCAGTGAAAAAGCGTGATATTTGCGAAATAATACGTGCAGCCACGTAGTGCTTTTTATTATAAAGTTTATGTGCAAGCAAGTGATTCCATACTGCATGCAATCCTGCATACGTTGTTACTACCTCAAATGATGTCTTAGCTGCAGGATCTTGTTCGAATACCATTTTTATATCGTCTCTCATTCTTTTAAACAAGTTATTCCCCTCCTATTTATAACGAAAGCACCTCTAACAACTTAATGTCAGAGGTGCTTCGCACGGTTCCACTCTTCTTCAGTATACAAAAAACTATTTTTATATACTCTCTCAAATCCCGTATTTATCATTGTCTGAACCAAGGTGCATTCAATAATGTTCAAGATGTGCTCGCAGCAACCGCACACTCTCTGGACTTGAACCATTATCTACTAATCCTTAGTAGTAATTACTTTTAATAATAGGTGGTTTATGCTGAAAATTCAAGCAAGGTTACCCACTAAAATTATAGATATTTTTTCAAACGTTTTAATACCTTTTCTTTGCCTAATACTTCCATTGTATTCGGTAATTCCGGTCCATGCATTTCGCCTGTTACCGCAACACGAATCGGCATAAATAATTGTTTACCTTTGATACCTGTTTCTTTTTGTACAGCTTTAATTGTTTTCTTAATTTCAGCCGCTTCAAATGGCTCTAATTCTTCTAGTTTGCCATATAAGTGTTCCATCAATTCAGGTACTTGTTCCCCATTGATGACTTCTTGTTCTTCTTCATTTAATGCAACTTCATCTCTGAAGAAAATTTCAGAAAGCGGTACGATTTCACCGGCATAACTCATTTCTTTTTGGTATAAACCAATTAACTTGCGACCCCAATCTAAATCTTCTTCTGAAGGTGATTCTGGAATCAACCCTGCATTGATTAAGTGAGGTAACGCTAATTCAAAGACAGTTTCTGAGTCTTTTTGTTTCATATATTGGTTGTTTACCCAAGCTAGTTTTTTCTTATCGAAGAATGCTGGTGATTTTTGTAAACGATTTTCATCGAATAATTTAATGAATTCTTCTTTAGAGAAGATTTCTTCTTCACCTTCTGGTGACCAACCAAGTAATGTGATGAAGTTGAACAATGCTTCTGGCAAGTAACCTAAGTCACGGTATTGCTCGATGAATTGTAAGATTTGGCCATCACGTTTACTTAATTTTTTACGTTGTTCGTTGACGATCAATGAAATATGGCCGAAACGTGGAGGTTCCCAACCGAATGCTTCATAAATCATTAATTGTTTTGGTGTATTTGATACATGGTCATCACCACGGATAACATCTGAGATTTCCATATAATGGTCATCTGCAGCTACCGCAAAGTTATAAGTCGGTACACCGTCTTTTTTCACAATAACCCAGTCGCCGATGTTATCAGATTCGAATGACACTTCACCTTTAACCATGTCATCAAATTTATATACTTTGCCTTTAGGCACACGGAAACGAATTGAAGGTTTGCGTCCTTCTGCTTCAAACGCTTCTTGTTCTTCTTTTGTTAAATGTGCGTGTTTACCACCATAACGAGGTGTTTCACCACGTGCGATTTGACCTTCACGTTCTGCTTCTAATTCTTCTTCAGTCATGTAACATTTATACGCTTTATCTTCTGCTAATAATTGTTCTACTAAAGGATCATAGAATTTACCACGTTCAGATTGACGATACGGACCATAACCTCCGTCTTTATCTACAGATTCATCCCAATCAAGACCTAACCATTTCAGGTTGCTGAATTGAGAAGATTCGCCGTCTTCTAAGTTACGTTTCTTATCCGTATCCTCAATACGTACGACAAAGTCCCCATCATAGTGTTTAGCAAATAAATA
Organism: Staphylococcus sp. HMSC061G12; assembly: GCF_001838465.1. Taxonomy (NCBI): domain Bacteria; kingdom Bacillati; phylum Bacillota; class Bacilli; order Caryophanales; family Staphylococcaceae; genus Staphylococcus; species Staphylococcus sp. HMSC061G12. The sequence goes on along the minus strand of NZ_KV837019.1, from coordinate 14,856 downwards.
GTTGAATAGTGCTGTTCTAGCGTTTCCGATATGCAAATAACCAGTCGGACTTGGTGCATATCTGACTCTTACGCGTTCACTCATTATTTCGTTCACTCCTGTATTTTTAGATTATTGATTAAAGAAAGTTCGAGAACTCAACTATCTCTAATAATTCAGAGACAGTGATACTTCAGAATGTGCTTGATTATTCATGATAAACCAAGGTCAAAAGCAGTGATAAGACCTATCTGTTTGACTGACATAAATAGCCAGGCAGTTCTGTACCCATTCTTACTTATTGTAGCATTACAAGCTTTATTTGGTAAGCCCATTTGCTTACAAGAATCAACTCTGTTTACCCTTCTGTTCCATGTGAAACAAGGGATGCTCACTGTTGAATTAATTTCGCAAAGACAATTCGTCCAGATGATGTTTGTAAAATACTAGTAATTTCAATTTTGACATGTTGGCCAACTAAGGATTTCGCATCATCAATGACTACCATAGTGCCATCTTCTAAATAGCCGACACCTTGTCCAGGTTCTTTACCCATCTTAGTAATTAATAAATTCATATGGTCGCCTTGGCGCACAGCTGGTTTTACCGCTTCAGACAAATCATTCACATTCAACACTTTAATACCTTGTACACGTGAAATCTTATTCAAGTTGAAATCGGTCGTAATTAAATCAGCTTTATATTTATGCGCAAGTTTAATCAATAGCGCATCGATATGATTATAAGACTTCTGCGGATGAACAATGCGAGAAGGATGGTCTGCATCATGAATTTGGTTTAAAATATCCAAGCCGCGTTGTCCTTTTTCTCTTTTCACACTATCTGTCGAGTCTGCGACCACTTGCAGTTCATTGATTACACCTTGTGGAATCAAAATCTCTCCATCTAGAAAGCCGCATTTGATTATCTCTAAAATCCGACCGTCAATGACTGCGCTCGTATCTAAAATTTTAGGGTTCGCACGTAAAGCATTCGTTGAGGCAGAACGTGCCATTTTCTCTGGTAAGAAAGCCAACATCTCATCACGTTTCTTCAAACCAAATTGAAAACCTAAATAACTTAAGAATACTGTAATGATAATAGGAAGAACATGAAGGAATAAAGATGATCCGATAATATTTAAAATAAATGCGATCATTACAGAAATAAAAAGTCCCATAATCAAACCTATGGCTGCAAAGAGGATTTCAATTGCGCTGTGTCGCATAATAAAACCTTCTAATTTACGCAAAGCTCTGGTGATTTTAGGAATCAACAAACCAAATAAAACAAAGAATATAATCATACCAATGATGCCAGCAATATATTTATTAGTCAGCCATACATAAGTATCTGCAAAACCTGTATCGCGCGCAATATCAGGTATGATTAATATCCCCAAACTGATACCTAAAATCATATAACTGATGATGACAATTGTCTTTACAATATTCATCTGATAGCCTCCTTTCTCTCTGTGGTATCAGCTTTTCATCAATGCAAAGTTCAGTGCTTCATGCACACTGGTTACACCGATAACTTGAATATTATCTGGGAAGTCCCAACCTCCTATATTGGTTTTAGGAATAATCACACGTTTGAAACCTAATTTCGCTGCTTCTTGAACACGTTGTTCAATACGTGAGACACGTCGTACTTCTCCTGTCAGACCTACTTCACCGACGAAACAATCCATGCCGTTGATAGGTTGGTCTTTAAAACTAGAAGCAACCGCTGCGATAATTGCTAAATCAACAGCTGGTTCTGTTAAACGCACGCCGCCTGCAACTTTGACATAAGCATCTTGTTGCTGCAGCAAGTAACTTTCTTTCTTCTCTAACACTGCCATTAATAAATTTAAACGGTTATGATCGATACCAGTCGCCATACGTCTTGGATTATTAAATGTTGTCGGTGTCACTAATGCTTGCACTTCAATTAATAAAGGACGTGTACCTTCCATTGTCGGAACAATTGTAGAGCCAGCTACATTCGTTGAACGTTCTTCTAAGAACATCTCTGAAGGGTTCTTAACTCCTTTCAAACCGCTATGTTTCATTTCGAAGATTCCCATTTCATTCGTTGAACCGAAACGGTTCTTCACTGCACGCAGAATTCTATATGCATGATGTTCGTCCCCTTCGAAATATAGTACCGTATCTACCATATGTTCTAATAAACGTGGACCTGCAATTTGTCCTTCTTTCGTCACATGACCGACGATAAAGGTTGCGATATTCATTTGTTTCGCAATCCCCATCAGAATTTGCGTACTTTCTCGTACTTGTGAGACAGAACCAGGCGCTGAACTGATTTCCGGATGATACACTGTTTGAATCGAGTCTACTACCACTAAGTCTGGTTGTGTTTGTTTAACAGCTTCTTTAATAACTTCTAAATCTGTTTCCGCAAACACGTTTAATTGACTTGAATCTTCTTCTAAACGATCTGCTCGCAATTTCGTTTGATTCAGTGATTCCTCACCTGTAATATAAAGTACTTTTTTATTTTGAGATAACGCAGAACAAATTTGAAGTAATAATGTCGATTTACCAATACCAGGGTCCCCACCGATTAACACAAGCGAACCTTGGACAATACCGCCACCTAAGACACGATCAAATTCTCTCGAACTTGTATGGATACGCGGTGTAGATTCATGTTGGACATCATTTAACTTTGTTACTTTAGCTGTTTGTTCTCTTGTACGCATCCCTCTACCACTTGGAGCTTCTTTTTGCGTCATAACTTCTTCCATTTGGTTCCAAGCACCACAATTCGGACATTTCCCCATCCATTTCGGTGATTGATAACCACATGCCATACATTCAAATGTCACTTTCTTTTTTGCCAAATTTACACCACCTATTTTTTCGTGAAAAACAAATCTATTTTACACCCTCTAGGGTTTAAAAGCTATCATTGATTCTTTCTTATTCTAAACCTGAAAACACATTTCATACAATCATCTAACTCTCATCTTTAACCACATCATACCAAATTTCTTTAAAACTACATATTATATTCTCTTTAAACTATCAAAATCACAATATATAAAAAGACTCCTTTTAAGCAGCCATGTTATAAATACTGCTTAAAAAGGAGTCTTAATCTATTTATCTGGTTTAACCATTACGTTTATTACGCTTTTGTTTTTGTTTCTTCAGTTTCTTTTGTTTGGCGATCATTGATTTTGTATTCATATTTGTCGCCATTGTGATCCACAACTACGTCTTTACCTTCTAATTGGTTACCGTCTAGGATCAACTCACTTAAGTTGTCCTCAACTGTTTTTTGAATTGCTCTGATAAGTGGACGTGCACCATATTGAGGATCGTAACCTTCTTCTGCGATTTTTTCTTTCGCAGCTTCTGTCACTTCGATATTAATATCTTGTTCAGATAGACGATCAGTAAGGTTGCTGACCATTTTTGTTACGATTTCTTTCAATTCAGCTTTATCCAATTTGTGGAAGACAATAATATCATCAACACGGTTTAAGAATTCAGGACGGAATGCATTTTTCAATTCTTTCATCATTGTACTGCGAATTGTTTCGTAATCTGCACCTTCGTCACTGCCGCCGCCGAAACCAGCAAAGCGTTGATCTTGTAATTCTTGTGCACCGACGTTTGAAGTCATGATAATGACTGTGTTACGGAAGTCTACACGACGACCTTTTGTATCAGTTAAGAAACCATCATCTAAGACTTGCAACATAATGTTGAAGACATCAGGATGTGCTTTTTCTACTTCGTCGAATAGAATAACTGAGTAAGGTTTACGTCTTACTTTTTCAGTCAATTGACCACCGTCATCATGACCTACATAGCCTGGAGGCGCTCCGACTAAACGGCTCACTGCGTGTTTTTCCATGAACTCACTCATGTCTACACGAATCATCGCATCTTCATCGCCGAACATTGATTCAGCTAATGCGCGTGCTAATTCTGTTTTACCTACACCTGTTGGTCCTAAGAAAATAAAGCTTCCGATTGGACGTTTAGGGTCTTTCAAGCCTGCACGTGCACGGCGTACTGCTTTACTGATAGATGTCACAGCATCTTTTTGACCGATGACACGTTTATGCAATGTGTCTTCTAAGTTCAACAGACGTTCTGATTCTGTTTCATTTAAGCGTGTTAATGGAATACCAGTCCAGCCTGCAATCACTTCAGCAATATCATTTTCTGTTAATGATGTGTTTGCACCGCCTTGTTTGTTTTTCCATTCATTTTTCGCTTCTTCATATTGTTTTTCTAATTTTGTTTGTTTATCACGAAGGTTTGCAGCATTTTCGAACTCTTGTGAATGTACAGCTGCATCTTTTTCGTTTTTCACTTTTTCGATTTCTTGTTCAATTTCTTTTAAGTTTGAAGGAGTCGTATGACTTTTCAATCTTACTTTTGAACTTGCTTCATCGATTAAGTCGATTGCTTTGTCTGGTAAGAAACGATCTGAAACATAACGGTCACTTAAACGTGCTGCTGCTTCAACCGCTTCATCAGAAATATTGATACGGTGATGCGCTTCATAACGATCACGTAATCCTTTTAGGATTAAGATTGTATCTTCAACTGTCGGTTCATCCACTTGTACAGGTTGGAAACGACGTTCTAAAGCTGCATCTTTTTCAATGTGTTTACGGTATTCATCTAATGTTGTTGCACCGATAGCTTGTAATTCACCACGTGCAAGTGCTGGTTTTAAGATGTTAGATGCGTCAATGGCACCTTCAGCACCGCCTGCACCGATTAATGTGTGCAATTCGTCGATGAATAAGATAACGTTACCTGCTTGATGAATTTCTTCCATAACTTTTTTCAGTCTTTCTTCGAATTCACCACGGTATTTTGTACCGGCAACAACTGTACCCATGTCTAGAGACATCACACGTTTACCTTTTAATGTCTCAGGCACTTCATTATTTACAATAGCTTGTGCTAAGCCTTCAGCAATTGCTGTTTTACCTACACCAGGCTCACCGATTAACACTGGGTTGTTTTTAGTACGACGGCTTAATACTTCGATGACACGTGTGATTTCTTTATCACGGCCGACAACAGGATCTAATGTGCCGTCTTTAGCAATCACTGTTAAGTCACGTGCTAAACCATCAAGTGTCGGTGTGTTGTTAGATTTTGCAGTTTGTGCATTTTTATTGCTCATTTCTGGACTGCCAAGTGCTTTGACAACTTGAGCACGCGCTTTAGTGATATTTAAATCTAAGTTTGCGAATACACGTGCAGCTACACCTTCGTTTTCACGGATTAAACCAAGTAAAATGTGTTCTGTACCTACGAAATTATGGTGTAATTTACGTGCTTCATCCATTGAAAGTTCAATCACTTTTTTCGCTCTCGGTGTATAGTGCAATGTGCCGATGTGTTCTTGACCTTGACCAATTAATTTTTCTACTTCTGTAACAACAAGGTCTTCTGTGATACCGAAACTTTCTAATACTTTTGCGGCAATACCTTCTGGTTCTTTCATTAAACCAAGCAATAAGTGTTCAGTTCCGATATTTGAGTGATTCAAACGAATCGCTTCTTCTTGTGCATGTGCTAAGACACGTTGTGCACGTTCTGTTAATCTACCGAATAACATAGCAAAACCTCCTATTTTATATGTTCTCTAATAATATTTGCTCTTTGTTCTTTAATTGAAATTTGTTGTGCTTCGTCAATCAAGAATGGGGATTGAATCGCTACCATCATTTGATTGAAGTTGAATTCTGGTAAATCAATATAACCTAAATCAATACCTAACTTGACCTCACTGAGTCTCGTCGATGCTTCTTCCATAGACATTATGCGACTGTAGCGCAATAAACCAAGTGAGCGATAAATGCGATCTTGCATCTCAACTAAGTTATGATAATCCAGTTGTTTGCGAATCTGCATTTCCTCCGCAATAATTTGTTGGACGATTTCAGTTAACGTTTCAATAATTTGTTCCTCAGTTCTTCCCAAGGTTAATTGGTTTGAAACTTGATAGATGTGACCATAAACTTGAGAACCTTCTCCGAAAATACCGCGAATCGTAAAGCCGAAACGGTTAATAGTTTGAGCAATGCGATTCATACGCTTCATGATAGAAAGCCCTGGAAGGTGCAGCATCACGCTTGCACGCATTCCTGTACCAATATTCGTTGGACACGTTGTTAAATAACCTAAATCTTCATCAAAACTAATATCAAGTGCTCTATCTAATTGGTCATCTATTTCTGAAGCTTCTTGATAAAGTGCTTCTAAATCCATATCTGAACTCATGGTTTGAATTCTAATATGATCCTCTTCATTTACCATTATGCTTAATGATTCATCATCATTCAACAATACCGCTGAAGCCGGCTGTTCAATCAGTTCTTTACTGATCAGATGCTTCGCTACTAATTTTAATTTATCTGTATGCGTGATGGTCTGCATATTTAATACTTTTAAATCAGGCAGTGCATCTTGGACTTCATTAATGACTTTTTGTCCTTCTACATCTGAAGTAAACATTAAGGGATGAACATGATTGTTCAAGTTTCTCGCAAGTCGTATACGTGAAGACATCACGACCGGCGTTGTTTCATTCTGCTGCATCCAACTACTCATGTACATTGAATGTTCGCTCATGTGTTATCCCTCGCTTTCTTCTTGTAGTGCTTTAATTTCATCACGAACGACAGCCGCTTCTTCAAACGCTTGTTGTTCTATTAATTCTTGTAAATATTTATTTTTAGCTTCTATTTTTTTCTTTAATGCGAGTTTGTGCTGAGAGGAGACAGGCGTTTTACCGACATGTTCAAATTGTCCGCCTTGCACACGTCTGACAATATCTACAATATCCTCTTTAAAGGTAGTGTAACATTGTGCACACCCAAACTTCCCTTTATACGCAATATCTTTCATTGTCATATGGCAAGTAGGACACTTCTTCTCTTCTCTGACGCTTAAGTCTTCTAATTGAATACCATGCTTAGACGCCAAATGTTGAAGTATTTGTTTTATAACAAAAGAGCCTTCCATGTCATCTTGATTGTTCTGCCATGTAGGTTCCTCTTCATTACTTTGTGCTTTAATTCTATTGTGTTCTTGTGACTTAAGTGCGTTTGTTTTTGTTCCATGTGCAAATGTGTCAGCCATGTGCAGCCTCCTAACTATTAATAGTAATTAATGACCGGCAATAGCTGTTTCAATATGTTTGCGCGGACAATGTCCCTTGCAGCAACATCCATTCTTAACGTATCTCTATCTACCACTGCAAGCATCATTTTCGCTTCGCGTAATGTTATATATTGATTATCAAGCAATCCTTCGATCACATAATGTGCTTGTTGTTGAGAGATTGAATCGCCGATGATTTGTAAGAGGTGATCAATATAACCTTTCGTATCCTTGGTTTCAACCTTAGTGATTCGGATATAACCTCCACCACCGCGTTTACTTTCGATTTCATAACCGTGTTCATTGGTGAATCTTGTCTTAATTACATAATTAAGTTGAGAAGGCACACAGTCAAAACGTTGAGCAATATTCGCTCGTTGTATCTCAACAACATCTTTATTTGATTCTTCAAATAAATGCTTAATGTACTGTTCTATGATGTCGGACATATTATGCATGGATATCACCCCTTTTTTGACCTTCTTTGACTATATTATATGACCAACTTTGACCTTTTTCAACCAATATGATTTAAAAAATTTGCAACATCGTCAAAAATAGGATGTTCGAAAGCGCTTTTTTCCTGTATGATATTGGATGAAATAAAAAATAAAAGGATGAGAAATAACATGCATATACTTATTGCTTTAATAGGGATTGTCTTCTTCTTAGCCCTCGCACTTGTTGTTAGTTCTGACAAGAAAAACGTTAAGTGGCATTACGTTGGTATCTTGCTTGTGATTCAATTTATCTTCGCGTTTGTTCTCTTAAAAACAAATGCAGGAATCACAGTCATCGGCGGTATTGCGAAAGGCTTCGCCTATCTGTTATCAAAAGCTGCAGAAGGAGTTAACTTTGTATTTGGAGGCTTTAAATACGTCAATCCAGATCAACCGCCATTCTTCTTCAACGTATTATTACCGATTGTCTTCATTTCAGCAATTATCGGTATCTTACAATACACTAAGATTTTACCAATGATTATTAATGGTTTAGGTTTCTTGATCTCTAAAATCAACGGCATGGGTCGTTTAGAATCATATAACGCAGTTGCAGCTGCTATTTTAGGACAATCAGAAGTATTCATTTCATTGAAGAAACAATTACCATACATTCCGAAGCACCGTTTATATACATTAACTGCTTCAGCAATGTCGACAGTATCCGCTTCAATTATCGGTGCTTACTTCACACTGTTAGATCCTAAATATGTCGTAACAGCAATTGTATTAAACTTATTCGGTGGATTTATTATCGCTTCAATTATCAATCCATATACAGTTGATGAAAAAGACGACAAATTATTAGTAGAAGAAACAGGACAAAAACAATCTTTCTTCGAAATGTTAGGTGAATACATTTTAGACGGATTTAAAGTTGCGGTTATTGTAGGGGCAATGTTAATTGGTTATATCGCAATTATTGCTTTACTTAATGGCCTTGTCAGCGGTATCTTTACAGCTGTATCAGGCGGTTCAATTAAATGGGACTTCCAAACATTAATCGGATTTGTCTTTGCGCCATTCGCATTCCTAACAGGTATTCCTTGGGATGACGCAGTTAAAGCAGGTTCATTAATGGCTACAAAATTATTATCAAACGAATTCGTTGCGATGTTAGACTTAGGTAAAATGCATGGTTTATCAGAACGTGCAATCGGTATTACTTCTGTCTTCTTAGTATCATTCGCAAACTTCAGTTCTATCGGTATCATTTCTGGTGCCATCAAATCATTAAATGATGAAAAAGGTGACTTGGTTGCACGTTTCGGACTTAAATTACTATTCGGTGCAACACTTGTATCATTCATCTCTGCAGCTATCGCAGGTCTATTCATGTAAATCATATTTAAACGGCTTCCGCAATCAGGGAGTCGTTTTTTTCATATTGCATTCCAAACCACTTTCGTGTAAAGTAACACTTAATTATGGAGGTGTCATAATGAATATCGATGAATTTTGGGACAAATTCATAACTGAGTATCCTATTTATCGAGACGCTTCTTATACCGCCTGGCAATTCGGTGTCGATGCTACAGACTTAGCTGAGTTAGTCTCACAAGGTATCAAAACTGCGACAACCAGCGGTTTAGCTTTCTACATTGAGGAAGAAGGACCTCTACCAAAAGTCAACGATTTGAGTATCGTTCTAGATGCGCAAGATCATCCTGTTTGTATTATTAAAAATACTAAAGTATATCAAGTCCCTTTCTGTGAAGTATCAGAAAAACACGCATATAAAGAAGGAGAAGGTTCTCGAACCTTAACATATTGGAGAAACGTCCATCGCGACTTTTTCATACCTGAATACGCAAGCATTAATCAAACTTTTGATGAAGATCAAATCATGGTCTGTGAAGAATTTGAATGTCTATTTACTAAATAAATAAAGCAGGTGAAATTATGGACTTAAATAAGATACAAATCAGTAAGTTTCAAACATCAGATACACAAGCGGTTGTGGATTTAATATGTCATACACTCAGAACGACCAACATCAAAGACGAACCGAAAGAAGCTATTGAAAGTTACGTAACAGAAACCACGCCTGAAAGCATTCAACATAAAGCAGAGCATATCAACTTCTATGTCTTTAAATTAAACAATCAATTAATCGGTACAGGTGCGATTGGTCCTTACTATGGCAGTGAAACAGAATCATGCTTCTTTTCTATTTTTGTTTCTCCTGATTATCAAAAATTAGGTATAGGTAAACTGATTATGGATACTTTAGAAGATGACTATTATTATCATCGCGCAAAACGTCTCATTATCCCTGCTTCAATAACCGCAGTACAATTTTATCGAAAGCGCGGCTATGATTATATTAACCAAAACAGCACACCTGACCATGAAGGATTAATATATTTAGAAAAATTTCCAGACTAAAAAAACGAGCAACCGTTATGGCTGCTCGTTTTTTGAATGATTATACATTCGCTTTTTTACTTTCAGCAACAATATGTTCGATGAAGTACTGTGTTACTCGATAATCATCTGTTAATTCCGGATGGAAAGAAACACCTAAATAATTACCTTCTTTAACCGCGACAATTTTGTCGCCGACTGTACTTAATACTTCTACATTGTCACTGTTTACTTTTTCAATATGCGGTGCTCTGATGAAGACCGCTTCAATATCCTCTGCGATACCTTTAATATCTAATTCAGACTCAAAGCTGTCCACTTGTCGCCCAAACGAATTACGTTCTACAGTGATATCTAATTTCTTCAAATACCCTTCTTCACCGACGATGTCTTGTGCTAAGACAATCAATCCGGCACATGTACCGAACATCGGTAAATCTGAGTTGACTAAAGCTTCTTTAAATCCATACAGATTCATCAAACGACGTAATGTCGTTGATTCACCGCCTGGTAAAATTAAGCCGTCGATTTCTTCTAATTGTTCAACACGTTTGATTGCGATACCTTCGTGGCCGCTGAGCTCAATGTGGCGCAAATGTTCACGTACTGCGCCTTGTAGTGCGAGGACTCCGATTTTCATTTTACCAGCCACGCTCTTGCATACGTTCTTCTAATGAAAGTTGATTTACATCTAAGCCTCTCATTGCTTCACCAAGCTCTTGAGCTAATTTACCGATTAATTCGTAATCAGTGTAGTGTGTTGTTGCTTGAACAATTGCTTTTGCGAATTTTTCAGGGTCTTCTGATTTAAAGATACCTGAACCTACGAATACACCGTCAGCACCTAATTGCATCATTAACGCTGCGTCTTGAGGTGTCGCAACACCGCCTGCCGCAAAGTTAACTACTGGTAAACGACCATTGTCTTTAATTGATTTTAAGACTTCGTATGGTGCACCGATTTCTTTTGCGAATGTCATGATTTCATCATCTGGCATAACTGTTAATTTAGCCACTTCTGAATTCACTTGACGCATATGACGTACTGCTTCAACGATGTTACCAGTACCTGGTTCACCTTTCGTACGTAACATTGCTGCACCTTCACCGATACGACGTGCTGCTTCGCCTAAGTTACGGCAACCGCATACGAATGGTACAGTGTAGTCGCTTTTTAATAAATGATACTCTTCATCAGCAGGTGTTAATACTTCTGATTCATCGATGTAGTCTACACCCATTGCTTCTAACACACGTGCTTCTGTAATATGTCCGATACGGCATTTAGCCATAACCGGAATTGAAACAGCATCCATTACTTCTTGAACAATTTTAGGATTACATGCACGCGCAACACCGCCAGCTGCTCTGATATCTGATGGTACACGTTCAAGCGCCATAACTGCTACTGCGCCTGCTTCTTCTGCAATTTTAGCTTGTTCTGCATTGACAACGTCCATGATTACGCCGCCTTTTTGCATTTCAGCCATTCCACGTTTTACTCGATCTGAGCCTACAATTTTAGACATTCTAAATACCCCTTTTCTCATTGATTAAATCCAGTGTAAAGGATAAACTGATAGTGTTAAAGGACCAATTTCGATAAATATTAGGAGGCCAGTTGAATGAAACAACCTTTATATATGCAGCTTTATCAAAAGTTGAAGGAACAAATCATTGAAGGCCAGTATCAATCTGGTGACCGTTTTCCTTCTAAACGCCGACTTGCTGAACATCATTCACTCAGTAATACAACAATTGAACATGCATACCAATACTTACTAGATGAAGGTTATATCTATTCAAAGCCGCGGTCAGGCTATTATGTATCAGATATTGAATCACTGCCAGTAGTCACAAAAGAATCTCCAACTGCAGTGATTCAACAAACTCAAAAAGAAACAACTACACGTTATCGCTTTGATTTGGCACGTATTGATACAGAACACTTTCCGTGGCAACAATTTCGTAAGTATGCGCGTGATGTCTTTGATGAATCTATGCCAGATATTTTACAGCCTGGAGATCAACAAGGTGAATTCAGATTAAGACAAGCCATCGCACATTATCTCTTTAATAGTCGCGGTGTGAATTGTCATCCCGAACAAATCATTATCGGTTCATCCACTGAACAGTTAATCAACCAAGTAACAGATATACTCACTGATCGTTCTTACATCATTGAATATCCAAGCTATCCACCTATTAAGCAAGTGTTGGATAAAAAAGAATTGGCTTATAAACAAGTCCCTGTTACTAAAAAAGGAATTGAGATGTCACAAGTCTTCAATTCCAATCGCCAAGTGGTATATGTGACACCCTCGCATCAATTCCCGACTGGCTATGTGATGAACTTAAAGACCCGTACACAACTCATCAACTGGGCCCAACAACATAAAGACCGTTTCATTATCGAGGATGATTATGATTCAGAGTTCCGCTATTTCAGTAAACCGATTCCTGCACTTCAAAGTTTAGATAAGACAGGAAAGGTTATTTATATCAGTACCTTTTCTAAATCATTATTCCCAAGTTGCCGTATTGCGTTTATGGTGCTGCCTAAAGCACTGATGAAAAATTATCACGATTTACCTAACAAAGAAGGTAATACAGTCCCTGCCCCAATGCAGTATACAGTAGCGCAATTTATGGAAAACGGTTCATTTGATCGCCATTTGAATAAAATGCGTAAAGTTTATCGCCATAAGCTGACTTATATCTTAGAAGCTTTAAAGCCCTATCAAAATCAACTCATGATTGAAGGTGCCACAACGGGTATGCATTTCACATTAACAGTTCAAAATGGCATGCATTTAGATGAGGTGTTACAACGTGCGAAACAAAATCATGTCAAACTCATCCCATTAATCAATTATATGAAGAAAGAGAATTATGATGTTACAGCACCGAAATTTATTATCGGGTTCGGGGGGATTCCAGATAATGAATTAGAAGCACATACTAATGTATTGATTCAAACACTGACAAAATGACTTAAAGGAGAAAAACAATATGTCTGACGTTCAATTAGTCCCATATGATTCTAAATATGATCAAGACCTTGAGAAGTTTACAATTGCTGAAGCAGAAAGTGCTTTTGCGCTCTTACCCTTTGCGGCTCTTGAAGATTTAGCACCTGGAGAATATCCTGTCGTTGTTTTACATCAACAACATCCAGTTGGCTTTATGAGGCTGAATCAAAATGATGAAGGTGCATCCTTAGCACAAAATTCAAATGCTGTCTTAGTAAAATCTTTCTCTATTACGGAACGTATGCAAGGCCAAGGTCTAGCACAAGCAGCTTTGGCACAATTACCTGACTATGTGCGTACTCATTTTCCAAATACTGATGAAATCGTACTTTCAGTTAATTTTAAAAATCCTAAAGCCATTCATGTCTATCAAAAACTTGGCTATATCGATACTAAACGTATATTAGAAGGTCCAGCTGGTCCGCAACATGTGATGTCTTATCAATTTTAAATATGTCACCTTTTTATAAAACATCATATAGTGCATTGACGCTATTTAAAGGTTCACGTATAATCGAGTCCATATTTGCGAATTTTCGGAGGTGTCATTTTGAAGAAATATCCTATTGCGATATGGATGCTTGCGATCGGCGCATTTGCGATTGGAATGACAGAATTTGTCATCATGGGCTTATTACCCAATATCGCACGTGATTTCCATGTGACGGTCGGTCAAGCTGGTCAATTAATTACAGGCTATGCCTTAGGTGTCGCAATTGGCGGACCTATTTTGGTTATGATAACCATCAAACTTAATCGAAAATATTTATTAATGCTTTTAATGGCTATTTTCATTATTGGTAACTTAGCTTCATCATTCAGCACAAGTTACGGCTTCATGATGACAGCTAGAATTATCACTTCACTTGCGCATGGTTCTTTCTTTGGAATCGGATCTATTTTAGCCGCAAGTATGGTACAACCGCAATATCGCGCAAGTGCCATGGCGTTGATGTTCATGGGACTATCTTTAAGTAATATTTTAGGTGTACCTTTTGGAACATTAATCGGTCAACAATTCGGATGGGCGATGACTTTTGTGATTATAGCTATTATCGGAATATTAGCGTTGATTGGTATTATGATTTTTGTTCCTAATCAAAAAGAGCGTCAAGCTTCATCTGTATTAGACGAATTGAAAATCTTAAAAGAAAAGCGTTTATGGTTAACGCTCGCAGTAACCCTGTTTGGTTTCAGCAGTGTCTTTGCGTATTTTACTTACATTTCATCAGTATTAATAGATGTCACACATATTAAAGAAAATCTCATTTCCTTTATGTTGATTATCTTTGGTGTGGGTGTCACGCTAGGTAACTTAATCGGTGGTAAACTTGCGGATTGGAATTTGAATAAGGCGTTACAATTAATTTTCACAGTCTTCATCCTCTATTTTGGAGTTCTGTATTTCATGCAGTTCAATGGACTTGTAATGGTACTTGGCGTCTTTTTATTTGGAGTTATCGGATTTAGTATGAGTCCCTCTCTTCAATATAAGAGCACATTGATTTCACAAGATGCGCCTACGTTAGCCAGTACATTGAATCAATCTGCCTTCAACTTAGGCAATGCGTTAGGTGCGTTTGTAGGTGGTTTAGTTATCACACACTTACCTGTAGCCTCATTAAGTTTAATTGCACCTTTGCTTACACTAATCGGTTTGATGTTCTTATTAATATCTATTTATGTCGAAAAACAACATTCATCTATTACTTAAAAAACATAATCGCCCACTCTGTGTACCATTAAATACAGAGCGGGCGATTTATTTATTCATACCATTATATAAGCATAAAAAAAGAGACCCTTTACAGGATCTCGTGTTTG
>NZ_KV837018.1:0-314 GCF_001838465.1 Staphylococcus sp. HMSC061G12 | reverse complement strand
TCTAACCACTCCTAATGTGAAATCAGATGATTTAGAATCTGAAATCAAACATTATAATCAATCTTTCAGACGCTTAAGCAATCGTAAAAAGTTCAAATCGATAGCTAAAGGTTATGTAAGAAAATTAGAGGTTACTTATAATCAAAAACGAGATGATTATAATCCACATTTTCATGTTTTGATAGCTGTTAATAAATCATATTTTAAAGATACAAAGTCATATATCAGTCAAAAAGAATGGTTGGATTTATGGAGAGATGTGACAGGAATTGATGAAATCACACAAGTACATGTTCAAAAAATCAAACAGAACA
>NZ_KV837017.1:0-546 GCF_001838465.1 Staphylococcus sp. HMSC061G12 | reverse complement strand
TAAATCATCTGATTTCACATTAGGAGTGGTTAGAGTTAAAAATAAAAACTCTTTTTGTTCTTTTTGTTTGATATACTGCATCATTAAAGATAATCCCAATGCATCTTTACGAGCTTTACGCCAAGCACATACAGGACAGAACCGGTTTTTACATAAATTCGACTTATATAGTTTCTTTTTCTGCAAAGTTTTATCCGCAACAAATGATAAAAATGTATTACAGTCCTTTATCAAATACATCTGTCCCTCTCTCACATGTCTCTCAATAAATTTTTGAAATACTTGATTTCTTTGTTTTTTCTCAGTATACTTGTCCATGATATATCACACAAAACAACCTTGTTTTTTTACAAAACAATGCCTATAAAAAGTTGCTTTTTCTCCTTTCTATTTTCGTTTAGCTTAGACACCTAAAACGATACAATAGTATGCTGAAAAAAGCAACTTTTTTTGTGTTCAATCCAGTTGTATCAATGGTTTGAATGATGTGAGGTTACATTGTAATAGTTACCTATAGTATCAAGACAAGAAGAAACTCGTTTCACT
>NZ_KV837016.1:0-456 GCF_001838465.1 Staphylococcus sp. HMSC061G12 | reverse complement strand
GGCTTAATAGCTCACGCTATGCCGACATTCGTCTTCAAGTTTAGTTAAGGGTTCTTCTCATTGATCAATAAATTTTCTCGGCATAAATGCGTGACCTACTCCTCAAATGCTCATTCAAACAACATAAAAATTTGATAAATAGCTAGTACCAGCAACACAACATATACATACTCATTCGTTAAAAAATTTTCTAATGCTTCTCTGAATTTCATTTTTTAACGACTCCTGTTTCTTATAAATTTATCCACTTTCAGTTTTTCTTTTAACAAACTTTATCATAACTCTTACCAAAAATTTGAGTGGCTTTATTTTTAATTTTAAAGGGGCATTTTGAAGAAACACTAAATATTTACATAGTTTTATATCCAAAATTCTATATAAGCGCTTAAAACGCAAATGAGAGCCAAATGAATATATTTTGATTTCACATCACAAATTTTTAGCAAAACCAGTGAC
>NZ_KV837015.1:149327-218461 GCF_001838465.1 Staphylococcus sp. HMSC061G12 | reverse complement strand
AAATTTTATTGTAAAAAATAAAAGCATAAGTTTGTTTATCTTATGATAAAGCAACTTATGCCTTCATTTTTTTACTATTCTTCTATTTCTTCTCTGTTACTTTTATGCGATAAGACTTCCGAATGTTTATATCTGGGTTGTTGGTACCGTGGTTTTTCTTCACTTAATGCTCTAAACAACGACCACATCATTAAAATAATAACGATTGAGAATGGCAGTGCTGCGATAATTAATAAGTTTTGAATCGCTTGTGTTCCGCCTGTATAAATCATAATCAACGCAAATAGTGCTAAAATCACACCCCAAGATACTTTAATTGCTGAAGCTGGGTGGATACTTCCTTTTGCACTTAACATACCAAGCACATAAGTTGCTGAGTCTGCTGAAGTGACGAAGAAAATCATGATAACTACTAACGAAACCAGACTTAATAAAAAGCCGAGCGGATAGTGTTGTAAAGTTGCGAAGGTAGCTGTTTCTGTTGCTTCTTTCGCAATATCCGCAATACCGTTTTTCTGTAAATAGATTGCAGCTGATCCGAAGACTGCAAAGAAGAAGAAACAAACTAAGGCTGGTACAAATAAAACACCTAAAATAAACTCTTTAATAGTACGACCGCGTGACACACGCGCAATAAAGATTCCTACGAATGGTGCCCATGAAATCCACCATGCCCAATAGAAGACTGTCCAGTTCTGCATCCATTGGAATTTTTCTCCGCCGTTTTGCGGAATACGTAAACTCATCCCAAAGAAATTGTAAATATAATTACCTAATGAGTTTGTAAAGTTATTTAAAGTAAAGAGTGTCGGTCCGACTGCGAATAATACGATTAAAACGATAAATGCTAAAATCATATTAATATTACTTAAAGTTTTAATCCCTTTATCGATACCTGACCATGCACTCCATGTAAATAAGAACGTCGCAATAATCACGATAATAACTTGCATTCCGAAGTTAGATGGTACTTTGAATAAATAGTTTAATCCTTCGTTAATTTGTAACGCACCAAACCCAAGTGTTGCCGCAACACCTGTTACTGTCGCAATAATTGCTAATACATCAATGGTACCGCCAAGCGGTCCATTCATACGTTTTTCACCTAATAACGGTACCAACGTTGCACTCACTAAACCTGCATAACCACGATGGAAACTGAAATAAGCGAATACTAACGCAACAATACCGTATACGGCCCAAGCATGAACGCCCCAGTGGAAGAACGCAAACTGCATCGCGTCATCAATGGCTGCTTGAGTTCCAGCTTTATGTATCGGCGTTTGAGTAAATGCATGACTGATAGGTTCAGCTGTTGTCCAGAAAACTAAACCGATACCCATACCTGCACTAAACAACATCGCAAACCATGATTGCAGTGAAAATTCTGGATCTTCTCCTTCTTCTCCCAAAGTGATATTTGAATAACGTGAGAAGAGTAAGTAAATACATACAATCAATATCACTAATAATAAAATCAGATAATACCATGTAAAGTATTTAGCGATGAAAGTTGTAATTTGTTGTGTTCCTGCTTCAAGTTTTTTTGGGAAAATCGCACCATAGATTACAAATAATGTACAAATGACGAGCGCAAACCAAAACACTTTGGTAATCTTTTTATCTTTCATACCAATAATCCCTTCCTAAATTTGTTGATAACATGTAATTACCCGCTATGACGCTTTTCAATCTCATTTATACAATTATTTTTCTTCTCATAAAAAAACTTATCAAATTTATTATGCACTAAAAATAGAAGCACTGAGAAAATGATTCCCGGTGCTTCAAAAATAATTATTCGTTTTCCATATTAATCACTAACTTACCAATCATGGATTGATTTTCTAATAGTTGATGCGCTTCATATAGTGTTTCTGTAATTAGCCCTTGTATTTCCTTCGTTTTCGTATGTTGATACGTACCCGCTTCTACCTTCTTAGTCAAATCTGTCAAATGACGGTGGAACGTAATCACATTTAAACCATAGTCCGCACGACCAAACATATAATCATGTGTGAATGTCACGCTCTTACCTTTCAATAAGTTTAAATCTTGTTTTTCATCAAAGGCCACAATTGTGACAATATGACCACGTGCTTTAACTAAATCAATCATTAATTCATAATAGCCATCCGTGTCATACGTACAGAAAACATAATCAAATGGCGCAACTTGATGTTCATCTAATTGTGCTTTGATATCTTCTTTATGATTAATCACTAAGTCAGCACCCATTTTTTCTGACCAAGCTTTTGTTTCTTCACGTCCAGCAGTTGTCACTACTTCTAATCCATAAGCTTTCGCAATTTGTGTTGCGATACTGCCGACACCGCCTGCACCGTTAATAATGAATAATGATTTGCCTTTATTAATTTCAGGATTAGATGAAATGTTAAACGTATCGAATAACACTTCATACGCTGTTAGTGCTGTTAACGGTAAGCTAGCTGCCTCTGTAAATGTTAAGTTGCTTGGTTTTATACCTACATAACGTTCATCCATCACTTGGTACTCTTCATTTGAGCCATCATAAAAGCTCGCACCTGAATAGTAAACTTCATCGCCGACTTTAAATAATTCACAATCTGGTCCTGTTGCTTCTACCACACCTGCCGCATCAAACCCTAAAATACGTGGTGCTTTTTCAACAGGCGCTTGGCGAATTTTAGTATCTACAGGATTAACACTGGTGGCTTTGACTTTTACTAATAATTCATTGCCTTTTGGTTCAGGCTTCGTTTTATCAAATTCATAGAATAAATTACCTTCAGATAATTCAAATCCTCGATCTGCACCGATTGCTTTCATTTATACCGTTCCTTTCTTTATATGTTTGTGCCCTTATCATAGAATGACCGATATGAATAAGCAATTTTTCCGTCTTATAAAAAAATGACACTAGAATTTCGCTTTGTCAGCATGCTTCTAGTGTCATTTATATTTTAATTATGATTCCATATCAAAAACAATTTTACCTTTCATCACATGGTCTTCTAGTAATTGATGCGCTTCAAATAGCGTTTCTGGCGTTAATTCATCGAAGACTTTCGTCACTGTCGGTTGATAAACACCCGCTTCTACTTTTTTAGAAACGTCTGTTAAATAACGGTGATATTGAATCACATCTACATTATTCAATGAACGTGCAAACATATTTTCATGTCCAAATGTTAAACTTTTACCTTTCAACAAGTTCAAATCTTGTTTTTCATTGAATGCGACAATCGTCGCAAGTGTACCGCGTGCTTTTACGAGATCAATCATTGTTTCATAATATAAATCTGTATCGAACGTGCAGAAAATAAAGTCAATGTCTTTAACATTGTTAGCTTCAAGTTGTGCTTTCATATCTTCTTTATAATTGATTACTAAATCTGCACCCATTTTTTCTGACCAGGCCTTAGTTTCTTCTCTGCCTGCTGTCGTAACGACTTTAAGTCCGTATGCTTTAGCGATTTGTGTCGCAATACTGCCGACACCGCCTGCACCATTGATAATTAATAAGGTTTTCCCTTTATTATTATCAGGGTTCGTAGAGATATTGAAAATATCGAAAAGAACTTCATACGCCGTAATAGAAGTTAATGGAAGACTTGCCGCTTCTGTATAAGATACATTGCTAGGTTTGGTCGCCACATAACGTTCATCCATCGTTTGATATTCGGCATTAGAACCATCAAATTTCAATGAACCAGAATAAAAGACTTCATCGCCAACTTGGTAAAGTTCACAGTTATCTCCTGTTGCTTCAACAACACCTACTGCATCATATCCTAAAATTCTAGGCGGTTGTTCAATAGGTCTTTGACGTTGTTTAGTGTCAATCGGGTTTGCGCTGATTGCTTTAACTTTAATTAATAATTCTCTATCTTTTGGCGTTGGTTTTTCTTTATCAAATTCATAAAATAAATTGCCCTCTGATAATTGAAAGGCACGATCTGCTCCAATTGCTTTCATCATCTATACACCTCATTTATCTAATACATTAGAAATTTTTATCACTTGTTTACCAAAATTCTCACCTGTGAAAAGATTATTGAAGGCTTTAGGGACTTGGTCAAAACCTTCTGCTACAGATGTTTTCGTTTTAATCTTACCTTCTTTAACCCATTGTGCTAATTCTTGCCCTGCACGCGCAAAGTCATCTTTGAATTGATGCACTAAGAAACCTTGCATCAATGCTTGATGTTTAATTAACATCGGTTGCACTGCGGGTTCGTAAGAAACTTCTGTATCATTATATTTAGAAATAGAACCGCATACCGGTATACGTGCGAATGTATTTAAGTGTTTAAATACTTCATTTGCGACAGTTCCGCCAACGTTTTCAAAGTAGACATCTACGCCGTCCGGTACTGCTTGAGCTAAGGCTTCTGCATAATCTTCTTTCTTATAATCCACCGCTTCATCAAAGCCTAGTTCATCAATAAGATAGCTTGTTTTCTGATTTCCGCCTGCAATACCGACAACACGGGCACCTTTGATTTTTGCGATTTGGCCAACCACTGCACCGACTGCGCCAGAAGCCGCTGAAACCACGACTGTTTCACCAGCTTTTGGTTGACCGATATCTAACAAGCCGTGATAAGCTGTTTGACCAGTCATGCCTAAAACACCTAAGAATAAATAAGGTGGTACATCTAAATCTGGCAAATGCATTAAATCATCAGCTTTCACTGTACTGTATTTTTGCCATGGCAACATACCAGACACTGTGTCACCTTTTTTAAAGTCAGAATGATTGGATTCTGTTACTTGTCCTACTGCTAAACCTACAATTGGCTGGTCTAATTCAAAACCGCCGATATAAGAATTCGTATTCGGTTTCATACGATTACGCATATAAGGATCAGCTGAAATATAAGCTGTTTCAATTGTGACTTCTCCTTCTTCAGGTGAAGCAATATCAATTATTTCAAAGCGAAAGTCCTCTGCTTTAGGCAATCCTTCTGGATAGTGTGCTAACACAATTTGTTCATTTTGTGTCATTTCATCCGCTCCAATCTATGAGTCATTATATTATTAGTATTGCCGAATTATGATTTTTCTAACCTTGCTTACTGCCCCATAAGAACTTAAAGATATTTTCCGCAACTTTATCACTCTCATGAAGTTGGCTATGTTGACCTTGTTTACCTTCTATCAAAAGTTCACGATAACTTTTCGCATGATCTTTCATAATATATTTTAAAGATTTAGAAGAAGCATTTGTCACACGACCATCACTGTGTGTACCATCTTGGATATCTCCATAAATATTTAAGATTTCTACATTTTTATAGGCAGGATCTTTTTTCAACTTCAATATTTCTACATAACCATCTGTCATTTGATCAGGTTTGCCATTTTTATCTAATGTTACTTTTCCTGGTTCATCTCCCATACCGATGATGCCATTAAATATACCTGCGATATTGACTTGTTTATGTAAAGCCGGCAAGTCTGGATTATTACTGTTGTCTAACATGTACTTCGCAAACGACATATTACTCATAGAATGTGTCACAATGTTGAATTGTTTAAATTGATAATCTTGTTGTAACGCTTCAAGTACATTTTTAATCCAAAATGCATTCAGTTTCATGTCACCATTTCCGTTATCCTTCAAATTAACTAAAACAATCGGATGTTTATCTTTCGTATCAAATTTACCTTTTAAAGTGACATGGCCATTTGCCCCTACTGTTGCGACGACCAGCTTTTTCGTATAGCCTTCTTTTTGTGCCTGTGTTTCAAAGAAGCGTAATGAATTCACACTGCCGCCATAACCATGCATAAAAATTGTAGGTGTATTGATTTTTGTTTCTTTATCTAACGGATTTGTGGGGTGATATTCAGCCCATATATACTTAACAATACCTAGTACGCCTAAAACAATCGCAATTATGGCGATAATTCTAATCGTTTTCGCATCAGGTTGATTTTGTTTCTCCATCTCTATCCCCTCGTTCTTTCCTGCTGATTGTATATTTTCACTTAAGTATAGAGGTTTCTTTAAAGGACTGCAATGAAAAATAGGCATTCTAAAAGCGGTGTATCACCTTTAGAATGCCTAAATGATTAATCTAATACGGAAGAAACTTGAACGATTTGTTTACCAATTTCTTTACCTGTAAAGAGTGCTCTGAATGCACTTGGGATGTTGCCGAAGCCTTTTACTAATGACGTTTTTGTTTTGATTTTTCCATCTTTGATCCATTGTGCTAAGTCTTTTTCAGCACGTTCAAAATCATCTTTAAATTGAGAAGCTAAAAACCCTTGCATCAATGCTTGATTTTTAATCAATATTGGTTGAACAGCGGGTTCATATGATATTTCTTTATCATTATAGTTAGAGATTGAACCACACACAGGTATTCGCGCAAAAGAATTTAAATGCTTAAATACTTCATTCGCAACTGTACCGCCGACATTTTCATAGTATACATCGACACCATTGGGTACTGCTTTAACTAATGCTCCAGCATAATCCTCTTTTTTGTAGTCGACTGCGTCATCAAATCCAAGTTCATCTATGAGGTATTGTGTTTTAGCTTTACCTCCGGCAATACCTACTACATAGCAGCCTTTGATTTTCGCTATTTGGCCGACGACTGAACCGACAGCACCTGATGCTGCTGAAACAACAACCGTTTCACCAGCTTTTGGTTGACCAATTTCTAACAAACCATGATAAGCCGTTTGACCCGTTGCACCTAAAGCACCTAAATACCAATGCACTGGTATATCATCATCTACATTTAGCACTTCTAAATCTTCTGCCGGCATTGTATTATAACGTTTCCATTCAAACAGACCTCTGACAATGTCTCCTTCTTTGACTGTATTGTCTTTTGATTGAATTACCTTTGCGAGCCCTCTTCCCCATATTGGTTGATCAATTTTGAAGGCTGTCACATAAGAAGCCCCTTTAATCATGCCATTACGAAAATAAGGATCAATTGATAGGTATGCTGTTTCTAATAACACTTCATCTTGTTTTGGCTCTATGATTTCAGCTGGTTCATAACGAAACGTTTGTTCATCTGGTAATCCGTCTGGAAATTGTGCGAAGACAATTTGTTCATTTTCCATTTTAACCGCTCCTTTTTTTTTACTTATACTTCTAAATTAAATGTGAAATGCATAGAGTTCAATATAAACAACTTAAAAAGCCGTAACTGAATGGAGACAGTTACGGCTTCGTTTATATTTGTGAGAAGTTATTAAGGAATTTTCTATTATGTTTAATGGATGAATAGAATGGTTGTTATTTGTTCAGGTATTTTTCAATGTAAAATGCAGATTCTTCGATAGATTTATATTCCGTGTTAATGACAATGGCATTAAATTTATCAAAGACTTCTTCCGCATAACTTAATTCTTTTTTAATGCGATGTAAACTGTTGTAGTTGGCTGAACCTTTCATACCCAGTACACGGATGCGTTCTGTACGGATATTCATAATATAATCGGGACTTGCGGTTAAGCCGAATACTAACATTTTCTTGTTGAAGACTTCTTCAGGAATCGGTGCTTCAGGCACTAATGGAATATTGGCGATTTTATAACCTTTGTTCGCAAGATACATACTAAGAGGTGTTTTAGATGTTCGGGACACACCTAGAATCACCGCATCTGCTTCTTCAATACCGGTAAAAACTTTGCCATCATCATATTTGACTGAGAATTCCATTGCCTCAATACGTTCAAAATAGTGCTGATCCATTTTGCGTAAGGCACCGCTTTCACGTAAGGCTTTTTTATGTGTTTTGTTTTCAATTAAATTAAGCAAATCTGTCATATAATCTACATAAAGGATACCTTGCTCTTCAGCATAAGCTTGACCGATTTGATTAAATTTTGGATTCACGAGCGTTGTGATGACAATCGCATCACGCTGCTTTGCTAATTTTAAAATCGTTAGAAATTCTTCTTCATTTTTAATGAAGGGGAATTTCTTAATTTCTACGTCATCTTCTATATCAGGAAACTGCGTTAATGTCGCATGAATCATACGCTGCGCAGTTTCTCCGATAGAATCTGACACTATATATAATGCTAAATGTTCGTTATTGTTTTGCACCGATTGCTCTCTCACTTTCTGCTTGGCTTTGAGCAGCAGCCAACATTGCGCCAGGAACTCTGAATGGTGAGCATGAGACATAATCAATCGCTAAGTTATTGAAGTAATGAATTGATTTCGGATCACCGCCGAGTTCACCACAAACCCCGATTTTGATGTTTGGATTTGCAGCTTTAGCTTGCTCTACTGCTGTTTTAATCAACTGACCTACACCGTCAACATCCAATGTTTGGAATGGGTCGACTTCAAGTAAGCCTCTGTTGATATATTCACTGATAAATTTACCTGCATCATCACGAGAGAATCCAAATGTTAATTGTGTTAAGTCATTCGTACCGAAACTGAAGAACTCTGATTCTTTCGCAAGTTGCCCTGCAATCAAGCAAGCTCTTGGTGTTTCAATCATTGTTCCGATTAAGTAATCGATTGACGTATTGTCTTTTGCTAACATGCTTTCAGCTGTCGCTTGGATTGTGTCTTTTAATGTTTTGAATTCTTCTACTGTAGATACAAGCGGTATCATAATTTCAGGTTGACTTTCGATACCCTCATTTTTTAATTTTAACACACTGCCGATAATCGCTTCAGTCTGCATTTCAGCAAGTTCTGGATAAGTTACTGCTAAACGACAACCACGGTGACCAAGCATTGGGTTAGTTTCATGCAAGTCAACAATACGTTTACGCAGCACGTCTTTATCAACATTTAATTGTTGCGAAACTAATTGAATTTCATCATTTGTTTTCGGTAAGAATTCATGTAATGGCGGATCCAGTAAACGTACAATTGTCGGACGGCCATTAGATAATCTGAAAATCTGTTCGAAATCTTCAATTTGATATTTACGGATTTCATTTAATGCTTCGATTCGTTCCTCTTGTGAAGAAGCTAAGATGAAACGACGCATTTGAACTAAACGTTCTGCACCAAAGAACATATGCTCAGTTCTGACTAAGCCGATACCTGCTGCATCAAATTGGTAACCTGATGCGATGTCTTGAGGCGTTTCAGCGTTCATGCGTACATTTAAACGTGCAGTTTCTTGTGTCCATTGCATGAAGCGATCAAAGTCTTCACTGTGGTCAGCATCTGTTTTTTCAATATCGCCTAAATAAATGTTACCTGTTGAACCATCAACTGAAATGATGTCACCTTCATTTAACGTTTGGCCATGATATGTTACAACTTTATTTTCAGTATCGATATTTAAGTTTGAACAGCCCGTTACACAACATTTACCCATACCGCGAGCAACAACTGCCGCATGAGATGTCATACCGCCATGCGTTGTCACAATCGCTTCACTTGCGACCATACCTTCAATATCTTCAGGTGATGTTTCAGGTCGCATTAAAATTACTTTTTCACCTTGATCCGCTTGTACTTTCGCATCTTCTGCTGAGAAGACTACTTTACCTGTTGATGCACCTGGACTTGCAGGAAGACCTGCATCAGAAATTGCTTCTGCCGCTTCAATCGCTTCTGGTTTGAACGTCGGATGCAATAATGTATCAATTGATTTTACATCTACCTTTGTTAGCGCCTCTTCTTTAGTGATAACCCCTTCATCTACTAAATCAACCGCAATTTTCATTGCTGCTTTGGCTGTACGTTTCCCATTTCTTGTTTGTAAAATATAAAGTTTACCGTTTTCAATTGTGAATTCGATATCTTGCATATCTTTATAATGCGCTTCTAATTTCTCAGTCACATCTACGAACTCTTGATAAACCTCAGGCATTTGTTGTGCCAGTGTTTCAATTTCTTTTGGTGTACGAATACCTGCCACAACGTCTTCACCTTGTGCATTTAATAAGTACTCACCAAAGACATGGTTATCACCTGTCACAGGGTTTCTTGTAAATGCAACACCTGTACCACTGCGGTCTCCACTATTACCGAAGACCATTTCTTGGATGTTGACACCTGTACCGATATCGTGCGGGATATCATTTAAATCACGGTATACACGCGCACGGTCGTTATCCCAAGATTTAAATACCGCTTCAACTGCTTCAGTCAATTGTGTAAATGGATCTTGTGGGAATGGTTTATATACTTCTTCTTCATAAATTTCTTTAAAACGTGCACTGATGACTTTTAAACCTTCTGCTGGAATTTCAGCATCAGTTTCATAACCATTATCTTCTTTATATTTGTCGAAGAAGCGATCAAATGCTGTCATGTTGATACCATATACAACTTGTCCAAACATTTGAAGCAAGCGACGATAACAGTCATACGCAAAGCGTGCATCATTTGTTTTTTCAGCTAACTTCTCAACATTTTCATCATTTAAACCTAAGTTTAAAATCGTGTCCATCATACCCGGCATTGAAATTTTCGCACCACTACGGACAGAAACTAATAACAAGTTGTCGTCAGATGAAAAAGATTTCCCAGTACGTTCTGAGAAAGCTTTGAGTTGTGTATGTAATTCCTCTTTTAACTCGTCAGATAATGTTGCGCCTTGTTTCAAATATTCAATACATGCTTCTGTAGTTATCGTAAAGCCATCTGGTACTGGTAAACCTAAGCGCATCATTTCAGCTAAGTTTGCACCTTTACCGCCAAGCAAATCCTTCATGGATTGACTACCTTCTTCAAATGCATAAATATATTTTGTCATTTGTAGATCACCTCATCTATTTTTATCAATGTGTCATACTAATTAGTTTATAGTATGTCATACTGAAAACGCTTTGACAATTAAAAACATACAATTGTTTCAATTAATTTGTTAAATATTTCACTAATTCGTTACATTTTAGTTAAAAGCAATGTTATTTACCCTTTTAATTAAATGAATTAAGCTAAAGATAAGAAGATTAAAGGAGCATCCATAATGAAAGGTTATGAATTATGTGTCAGTAAGGTACCCTTATTCCAAAATTTAGATACAGAAGCATTAGAACATGTCTTTTCAAAAGTTCATGCGACAAAAGTACGTAAAGGAGATTACCTCTTTATGGCTGGAGATGATGTGCATACTTTATTTGTGATTCATTCCGGCAAAGTACGCATCTATAGACTGACGGATGAAGGGGATGAACAATTAATCCGTATTTTAGAACATAGTGATTTTACTGGTGAGTTGACTTTATTTAATGCATCAGATAGTGCTAATACGTATGCAGAAGCGTTAGAGGACAGTGATGTATGTACGATTAACCAATCCTCTATTCATCAATTAATGACAGATTATCCTGAAATCGGAATTAAAATGATTGAAGGTTTGGCAGAACGATTGAATCAATCTGAAACGATGACGACACAAATCGCATTGATGAGCAGTAAAGAGCGTTTACTGGAATACATCCAACTAGAGACAACAGACGGTTTATTAAAGCTTTCAATGACTAAAAAGAATTTAGCGACTTATTTAAGCATGCAGCCAGAAACACTGAATCGTACCTTCAAACAACTGGAACAAGAAGGTTTTATAGACAAAATCAATCATAATACCTATAAAGTACTGAAAAATTGATCTAGGTCAATTTTATTTCTCTCCTTCTCTCGTATCATTAAAAGTGAAAGCAGACATCACTTCATATGAGAGGAGGAGTTTTTTGATGTTTACAAAATGGATTTATCGTTATGAACAAACATTGACATTAGTCGCATTCATTACCATTGTAGCTGGCATCTTGATACGTATCTTTCTAAAAGATATTGCTGTAATGGGAGATGCCTTGCTTATCTTTGCGACTGCCATTGCGATGTTGCCTATCGGATTACGTGCGATACAGGCACTAAGATTTAAAATGTTCAGCATTGAACTGCTGATTAGTATCGCAGTCATCGGTGCCCTCTTTATTGGTGAGTTTATCGAGGCAGCTGTTGTGACGTTTCTATTCTTATTTGGAAGTTATTTAGAGAAAAAGACATTAGAACGGACACGTCGCTCCATTCAATCATTAACAGAATTATCACCTGAAGAAGCCTTAATTAAACAAGCGGATGGATCACGTACTTTAGTATCAATCGAAGAAGTTTCAAGAGGTGATCGCATTATATTAACAGCAGGCAGCCGTGTACCTGTTGATGGTCACATCATTGAAGGTGAAGGTACATTTAACGAAGCCTCTATTACAGGTGAATCGGTTCCACTGACAAAGCGCCAACAAGATACGTTATACAGCAGTACGATATTAGAATCTGGTTATGTTGAAATGATTGCGGATAAAGTCGGAGAAGATACTGCGTTTGCGAAGATTATTGATTTGATTGAAGAAGCTCAAGAAACTAAATCTAACACCGAACGTTTCTTAGACCGCTTCGCTAAATGGTATACACCCGCTGTCATTGTATTAGCCGCTATTGTTGGGCTCATCACTTGGAACTTGCATCTCGCAATTACTTTCCTCGTTATCGCATGCCCAGGTGCATTAATTATCGGTGCCCCTGTTTCAAGTGTTGCGGGTATAGGTAATGGCGCAAAACATGGTGCTTTGATCAAAGGCAGTGACATTATGGAGACCTTAGCACATATTGATGTGATGGTCTTTGATAAAACAGGTACATTGACTAAAGGACAACCAGAACTCTTACGTGTACAAACTTATAATAATCCGCCTCATGATTTATTAGGTTTAATCGGTACTTTAGAACAAACCTCTGAACACCACTTAGCCCATGCGATAACAAGTTATGCTGAACAACATCATGTGCTGACGGATTATGTTGTAGAATCAACGACGCCGATTAAAGGAAAAGGCATTGCAGGTCAAGTTGATCATCAACAATTAGTTGTCGGTAACCGTGCTTTGATGCAGGATCACCATATTGATATTTCACAAGCTGAACAAGATACCTTATACGAAGAACAAACCGGTCATACTTTAGTCTTTGCGGCAATTAACGGAAAACTAGCAGCTGTTTTATCGATTAAAGATGAAGTACGTGAAGATGCGAAACAAGCCATTGACCTAATGAAACAACATGGTGTGAAACGTACTATTATGTTAACGGGTGATAATGCACATACTGCACGTGTGATAGCAGAACAGTTAGATATAGATGAGGTTGAAGCAGGCTTATTACCTGAAGATAAAACAGCTTACGTTAAACAACTACAAAATCAAGGTTATCATGTTGCGATGGCTGGTGATGGTATTAACGATGCCCCTGCGATTGCGACTGCAGATATCGGCTTAGCTATGGGAGATGGCGGTACAGATATTTCAATGGAAACCGCAGATATCGTATTAATGGCGGATCGTTTAAAACAATATGCTCATGCATTCTTATTAGCTAAAGCCACACACCGTAATATTAAACAAAATATCTGGATTGCGATGCTGACAGTATCCGCACTGCTCATCGGTGTACTCCTCGGCGGTGTGAACCTAGCGATTGGAATGTTTATCCATGAAGCAAGTGTCTTAGTCGTAATATTCAACGCCATGCGTTTAATCAAATTTAAAATTAAAGGAGAAGATTTAAATGAAACAACTCAAACTACAATTAGAAACCCTGACATGCCCTACATGTATCAAGAAAATTGAAGGTGCACTA
This sequence comes from Staphylococcus sp. HMSC061G12, assembly GCF_001838465.1. Classification (NCBI taxonomy): domain Bacteria; kingdom Bacillati; phylum Bacillota; class Bacilli; order Caryophanales; family Staphylococcaceae; genus Staphylococcus; species Staphylococcus sp. HMSC061G12. Next base: position 204,876 of record NZ_KV837015.1, on the reverse strand, counting down.
AGTAAAACAGAAGGTGTTGAATCAGCAAAAGTCTTATTCAACAGCAGTAAAGTCAAAGTTAAATTTGATGACACAATCATCTCTTCTGAACAAATCAGCGAAACAATAGAACAATTAGGGTATAGTGTCTTACAAGTAGCTTAGTCTTTCATACAGAATATTAAAGTAAAATAAGTCAATTATCTATTTAAATACACGTGTGATATACTAGCACTTCATTCAATATTTGATGAAAGGTGATTAACCATGCTGAAAAATCAATTTCCAATCGGTAAGTTCCAAAAACCAGATCGTTATAGTGTAGAAGATTTAAACACGTGGATTGATGCGATTGAAGAATTACCAGATATACTCACAACACTCACAACGAACGCATCTGCAGAAGAACGTCATGCGACCTATCGTGAAGGCAGTTTCGATGTTCAAACTTTAATTCACCATATTGCTGATAGCCACATGCACGGTTTTATTCGTACGAAACAAACATTGACTGAAGACCATCCATTTGTCACATCATTCCTACAAGATGCTTGGGCTGAAGCTCCAGACAATCAAGCACCCTTAGAATACTCACTAGAACTGATTGACGGTATGCATAAACGTTGGGCCATCTTATTACGTGAGCTGCCCATCGAAGCATTTGACCGTACGTTCTACCATCCTGAAGAAGGTGAAGGTAGACTTGCAGATCTTGTAGCTAAAATGGCTTGGCATGGTAACCATCATCTAGAACATATTAAATTGGCACTAAAGGAAATTGAGGAAAGTTAATGAATTTTCAAGGACTCACAACACTATGTTGTGGGTCTTTTTTTGTTCAAATTTGAATTTAAATGTACTAATAATGGCAACTTTCCTACATCTTTTAAAAAGTATTGACGCTTCAAGTAAGCGGTTTTATACTTTAAGTGAACAAAAGGAAACATAAAGAAACACAAACCAACAAAGAAGGTGCATCTAAATGACTAAACTATTTTTTGAGGACACTGTTTTCGTAAGTGATGCAGACTCAAAAGAAGAAATTTTCAAAGAGGTATCAGAAGCTCTTGTTAAACAAGGAGATGTAAAAGATAGTTTCTTTGAACATGTAATCGAAAGAGAACATAACTACCCTACAGGCATGGATTTATCATTGTTAAATGGTAAGTATGCCAATATTGCAATTCCACATACTGAATCAGAATACGTAAATACTACAAAAATCGTACCTGTAAAATTGAACCATCCTGTTCATTTCAAAAACATGATTTCACCACACAATGATCTGGAAGTATCTTTTTTATTCATTATCTTAAATAGCGATAAAGCTAAACAAACACAGTTACTTGCTAGAATTATGGATTTTATCAATTCTCAAAAAGAAGAAGATATGCTTAAATTCTTCAACTTTAATAACTCAACAGACATCTATAACTACTTAGATAAAAACTTTAAATAATTAGGAGTGAAGACATCATGATTAAAATTTTAGCAGCATGTGGCGCAGGTGTTAACTAAAGCCACCAAATTAAAGCAGCATTAGAAGAAGAATTAACAAAAAGAGGTTATCAAGTTAGCTGTGATGCAGTAATGATTAAAGATGTTAACGAAGACTTATTAAGTGGATATGACATCTTTGCTCAAATTGCTAACACTGATTTCAGCTTCCCTATTACAATTCCGGTTGTTGACGCAGGCGCTATTCTTTATCGTGTGCCAGCTATGGCAGAACCTGTTTATCAAGCAATGGAAGATGCGATTAAATCTATTCAAAAATAAGAATTCATAATTTTAACCACTTAGAACAATCACCAAGGAGAGGATAAAATGAACTCGCTTATTGATTTAGCCAACACCATATTCAAACCTTTAATTGATTTAGGAGCTGCTCCATTAATGACTGTGATTCTTGCAATTATCACCTTCATTTTCACTAAAAAACTTTCTAAATCTCTTGAAGGCGGTTTGAAATTAGGTATCGCTTTAACAGGTATCGGTGCAATCATCGGGATCTTAACAACAGCATTTTCACAAGCCATGACAGATTTCGTTGAACGTACTGGATTATCTCTTAGTATTACTGACGTAGGTTGGGCACCATTAGCAACTATTACTTGGGGCTCCCCTTACACATTATATTTCTTAGCAGTAATGGTTATTGTGAATATCGTTTTATTATTCATTAACCGTACTAACACTTTAGATGTTGATATTTTTAACATCTGGCACTTATCTATTGTAGGATTATTTGCGATTTACTGCGGAGCAAATTTATTTGTCGCAACACTATTAGTTATCTTTATCGGCGTTATGAAAATCATTAACTCTGATTTAATGAAACCGACATTTAATGACTTATTAAATGTACCATCATCAAACCCTATGACATCTACTCATATGAACTATATGATGAACCCATTCTTGTTAATCATGGATAAAATCTTTGATAAAGTTTTCCCTTGGTTAGATAAATATGATTTTGATGCTGCAAAATTAAACAACAAAATTGGTTTCTGGGGTTCTAAATTTGCCATTGGTTTATATTTAGGTGTATTTGTTGGTTTACTTGCAGGACAATCACCTACTCAAATCTTTGCCTTAGCATTTACTGCTGCTGTTGCATTAGAGTTATTCTCTTTAATCGGATCTTGGTTCATCGCATCTGTAGAACCTTTATCTCAAGGTATTTCAAACTTTGCTAACAGTAAATTAAAAGGACGCCAATTAAACATCGGTTTAGACTGGCCATTCATTGCTGGTCGTGCAGAAATCTGGGCAGCAGCTAACGTATTAGCTCCTATCATGTTATTAGAAGCTATGATTTTACCAGGTAATAAACTTTTACCACTTGGTGGTATTATCGCAATGGGCGTTACCCCTGCTTTACTTGTTATTACTCGAGGTAAATTATTACGTATGATTATTATTGGTGCAATCGAATTACCATTATTCTTATGGGCAGGTACATTAATAGCTGAATTCGTAACTGAAACTGCTAAAAAAGCAGGAGCTTTCCCTAAAGGGTTAAGCAGTGATACATTGATTTCACATACTACTATGGAAGGTCCACTAGAAAAATTCTTAAGTTATTTAGTAGGTCATGCAGTACAAGGTGGCGGTATGTTTATTGTTTACGCTATCGTTGCACTTGCAATCTACTTACTTGCTTTCATCTGGTATGCATTTGAAATGAAAAAACGAAATAAAATTTACGAAGAACAAGGTAAATAAAATAATAATCAAAATAAACGTCGGTGTCTTACATCGACGTTTATTTATGACAAATATTTTAAAATTGTGAGATGTATTGTGGTATAAAACACATAATACATTGACATCTATCTATTCATTTACCTATACTTTAATTGACCAGATAAATATTAAAATACTTACTAACGAAGAAGGAGCAACTTATGACTCAATTATTTTCAAAAGATAGCGTTTTTGTCTCAAATGCGGATAGTAAAGAAGCGGTACTAACAGAAGTATCAGAAGCATTAGTAAAAGCAGGTTATGTAAAAGACAATTTCTTAGAACATGTTTTAGATCGTGAAAAAAATTACCCAACAGCCCTAAGCTTATCAAATATCAGTGAAACATATCCTAATGTGGCAGTACCTCATACTGAACCTGAATTTGTAAACACAACTAAAATTGTACCTGTTAAATTAACTAACCCTATCGTATTCCAAAATATGAGTTCACCTCATAAAGATTTACCAGTAGAATTCTTATTTGTGATTTTAAACGGTACAAAAGCAACTCAAGTACATTTATTATCAGACCTTATCGTGTTCTTTGAAAAACAAGATAAAGCTGAATTAGAAAAATTCTTTAAATTGACTGATACAGATGCGATTTATGAGTATCTTCAAGCAAACTTTAAAAAATAATTTTTTCTACTAACGACATTCGTATATTGCTTTAATCCTCAAATCAAATTGGTTTGAGGATTTTTTTACGTTTAAAGGACCAAAATTAAATAAAATTGGGTATTATTATTTAAATGCTTTTACAATTTAATATTAAGGAGAACGCCATGCAAAGAAATAAATTACGCTTATTGATTCCTATTGTCACTTTACTATTAATTTTGGTTTCAGCCTTATATGTACAAACTACACAAAACGGTTTGATTCAAACGAGCGCAGATACCAAGGATAAAACTCATTTTATGAATATTTGGTTGATCTATTTAATTCCACTTGTTTTGCTATTTGTTTTACCTTTACACTTTAAGTTTCAACCCCTTATTCAGAAACCTTTGAAGTCAGAACGTATTTTACTCATATTAGGTGTTTTATATATCGTACTTGTGTTTCTTACACCTAAACCCTACTTTGAGTTTTTTTATATTTATAAATTTGTATTATTGTTTTTGTTTCCTTTATGGATTATTAAGCGAGAAAAACTGTCCATACTCTCTAAAGCTAATCCAATGATCGATTGGTCTCTTGCGCCTATTGTCTATGTGATTTGGTTAGTGCTCTATTTTAGTCCTTTGAACAACTTATCTCATATCTCTTATAATGAACCTTACCTTTTCGTACTGATATTTGCGATCATTTCAATATTAATGAATGCTGTGTTAGAAGAAGTGTTTTACCGTGTGTGGCTACAAACACGTTTAGAACACTTGGGTATAGTGTCTTCTGTATGTATCAGCACAGTACTTTGGTCTTTATGGCATGCGGGCATACAAGGACAAGGAAATCTTTTGGATTTGTCAGCAAAAGCATTGGTCACACATGCGCTTGCGGGGATATTCCTTGGCTTTTTCTGGGCCAAATATCGAAATATCTACTTACTGATATTAATTCATATCTGTATGAATTTCCCGTTATACTTGATTACTTATTGGTCAAAATTCTTACCGTTTCTTTAGAACGACCGTGACAAATGAACAACCCACGAATCAATATTGGACTCGTGGGTTGTTCATTTTATTATTAATTAACGTTTATTGTTTAGTCGCATCTCGTTTGAACTTTTGTGGTAACTCAAAGAATGGTTGAATATCTTGTACATATTCTAAAATACCAATATATTCATCTTTTTCATCAAATAAAGCTTTGTATGTGACGTGAATGAATTGGTTACCTTTTTTAAACCACATGGATTCAGACTCTTTTTGTTTTGTTTTCAAATCACGAATAATCTGCATCACTTTGCTTAAACTTTTTGGTGGATGACAATTAGCCACATTTCTCCCAATAGAGATAGGTGTACGGATAAACATCATGTCAGATGCTTCAACTAAATCATTGAAATACTTAAAAGTGCCATTTTTATCTACAAACGTAATTTCTACTGGCAAGTTATTTAAAATAAGGTCCGCTTCTTTTGTCGTTAAGAAACCTCCACCAAAGCGCAAATTCTGTTGCCCTTGTTTTGCATCATATTTTGCGTCAATAGAAGTTAATTCTATTTCAGAATCGTGCCATATCTCAGGAACTTCTATCGCATAGCCAAAAGCACTGCTTTCTTGCGCAATTTGTTGCCACTCAACTGCACTGATGTCTTCCTGCATTAGTGGGATGAATAGTAACTCTTCTTGGCGTAATATGTCCGTTAAACTGCTTTCTAATTCAGTATAAGCATTTTGAATATGTCGCCAATCTACTTCTTCAAGTTTAGCTACACGTTTTTGTAGTTTATTCAACGCAAAACGAATCACATCATCATCTGCCCACATTTTTCTCGGTAAGATATACTCTCCTCTTCGTTCTATGACAGGAAAAATAATCTTTTCTTTACGGTTAAAATGTGGAATTAAACCTGAAAGTGTTTGAACTTTCCCTTTAAATAATTCAACCGCTTCTGTTTCATTCATCTTTACTTGATCTAACAAAGCGCTCGTTTCTTGAAGCAATGACTTAAATATATTAATTTCTTGTTTGAAGATATTCAGTGGATGCGTTTTATCATTTGAAAGTGTGATTTCTGTCAGTGATTGTTTTGTCACCTTTTCATATGTTGAGACAAAACGTTCTATTTCATACATAGACGTAAATTTTTCAATAAAGTAAAGCTGTCTAAGTGCTTCTGTTATTTTACTGCTTGATTCGTTTTGAGAGAGTTCTATTAACATGTCAGTAATATCTTCTTGATGTATATGTTGATCAATGAGTCCTTTAACTTCTTCTTTAACCTCATTTGAAACTGAACTAATATTAAACATCACAAACACCTGCAATTCTTATATTTCATCTCTTCTAGTATAACTGTTTAATATCAGTGACGATATTAGCATATTCACTGAATTTAATGTTTTAAATCACTGAATGTGCGTTAACGCTTGTGTGTTCGTCTCATACGAATAGATAGAAGGCATTTTCATTTGTAGGAAGTCTGCATAATCAAATTCCCCATTTGTTAAGTGGTTAAATAAAAGTGACATTGCGGTACCGTGGCCGCATATTAATAACGTTTGTACCTCATTATTTTCTATAATGCGGTGATAGGCTTGAACGATACGATCTTGAACTTCATTTAATGACTCACCATTCTCTAACTTATAGTCAAAATCTCGCCACTGCTTTTCCGCAAATTCATAAAAGTCTTCTACCCAGCGTCCTATTTTTCTTTCACGCAAACCTTCGTTTTTATTAATCAGCAGCTTCAATCTTTTTGCTGTGGGTAATACAGTTTCTATGACACGACGATAAGGACTGGCGTATATCTGTTCAATGTTTTTATCGTCAAAAAAAGATGCCAATGCTTCTGCTTTATTCAGCCCTTCTTTAGTTAAAGGTGCAATGACATCTTCTTTCACACTATTATCTCTTAATGAATGTCTGACAAAGTATATTTTCATTCTTTTTTATTCTCGTCCTCCTCATCCTCTTCTTCATAAATTGTTAAACTCAAATCAATATAATCTTCCATTTTACTACCTTTACCTTCTTGAGGATTCCACAGTACTCTTTGGTAATCTGTTCCTCCATCCAAAAAGATACAACCACATTTACAATTGACCATTTCATGTCTATGTGTAGATTCAATAATATCTCCGCACATTTTACATTTCGCAATACTTCTGATGATTTTTTTCATGATGTCCCCTTCTTTCAAGTATCGAGTTTTATTTAATCATTTAAGTTTTCAAGTTGTTCTAATCTTTTTTGATACTGAAGATATAACATGGTAAATCTACTGTTACTTTTGTTATCCCAAGGTTTTGGGCGACCACAAAAATGTAAGAACACAGTATGATAGGCAACCCAATGTGTATCGTACTCACCTACACTTTTTGTATAATACACATTTGCTTGTCTTGTGTCATAATTCCAAATTTCTTCCGGTATTTCTTTAATCTTATCACCATACAAACTATTCATAACATCTTGATCAGGTAATAATAAGTATTGATTATTTTTCTCTATAAAATTAAAAATATCATCCATGCTTATTTCTTGTCTTGCTTTTTCTACATCAATCAACATAACTCCTGAATTGAAATATACTTGACCTTGTTTCGTACCTAAACGTAGATTATTCATGCCTTGTGAAAATTTTGTAAATCCTTCATGTGTTGCTGCCGCAAATATATTCCTTTCTAAATTCAGATTCCATAAATCGTCTATTGTATTAATCACTAAAATATCTGGATCTAAATAAAGTACTTTTGTCACTGATTCAGGCAGTAATTCACCACACGCTAATCTAAAGTACATTTCTTGAGGATAACGTTCAACTGTTTTCGCATTGCCAAAATAATTGGGCGGTACTTTAACTTCTTCTAATTCCATATTAAATGATGACAATAATTCTTCTAACTGCATTAGTTTACTTTGTGGTATCTTCTCATGAACCAACCAAACTTTAAATGATAAATGAGGGTTCGTATCATGTAATGATAACAACATAACCTTTAATGGTTTCAAATAGTTTTCATTTAACGTTACTAAAATATCTACTTTTTCATGCAATGTTACCGCCTCCTTCTTTTAAAATAATCATATCACACACAACTAATTAATTAGAATTGAAAACACCAACGAATTAATGATATGAAAGGATACCAGAAATGAAAAAATTTCTAAAAGGTCGATATGTAAATAACTTTTACAGGCATAAAAAACACTCCCCAAGCTTGGGAAGTGTTTGTATAATAGTAATCGTTTGTCCAACAATTAACGTTTTGAGAATTGTGGTGAACGACGTGCTTTTTTAAGACCTGGTTTTTTACGTTCTTTCATACGTGGGTCACGAGTAAGTAATCCAGCGCGTTTTAAAGAACTTCTGTATTCAGGATCTGCTTCTAATAATGCACGAGCGATACCGTGACGGACAGCTTGTGCTTGACCTGTGAAACCGCCACCGTTAACGTTAACTAAAACGTCGTAGTTACCTTGAGTTTCTGTAACTTCGAATGGTTGGTTTAAGTCTAAAATTAATGATTCGAATGGTAAATATTCACGTACGTCAACACCGTTTACAGTGATGTTACCTTCGCCTGGTACTAAACGTACACGTGCTACTGAGTGTTTACGACGGCCTGTGCCTCTATATTCAACTTGTGCCAATGTAATTTCCTCCTTCTAATTAACCACGTAACTCGTAGTTTTCTGGTTGTTGTGCAGCGTGTGGATGTTCAGCGCCACCATATACAAATAATTTTTTACCTTGTTTTTCACCTAAACGGTTGCTTGGTAACATACCTTTAATTGAAATTTCAAGTAAACGTGCTGGGTTTTTCTCTTTTAATTCACCAGCTGTGATTGATTTAATACCACCTGGGTAGTTTGAGTGACGGTAGTAAACTTTGTCAGATTCTTTTTTACCAGTCATTTCGATTTGTCCAGCGTTGATGATGATTACATAGTCACCGTTATCAACGTGTGGTGTGTAAGTTACTTTATGTTTTCCGCGTAAAATAGTTGCTACTTCTGATGATAAACGACCTAGTGTTTGGCCAGCCGCATCAATAACATACCATTTGCGCTCAATGTTTGATTCATTAGCCATAAATGTTTGACGCATAATAATTGTCCTCCTAATAATAACTGCGTGTTGAGTTGCTTTTTAAAAAATCAATGTTACGATTCAAAGCTCAGATAATTTCAGATTGTTGATTTCGTTTCGACTTTGCTTCTATATCTAGTAACACAATAAGTTTCCGGGGCTTATCGTGGGGTGATATAAAACAATACCGCATATAATCGTATAATTTATTAGTGTATTTGTCAATACGAATCAGTCATTTTGCAATGATTTTTTGCGATGAATTTTTATATCTGAACCAAAATCTTGTATCAGTGATTCTGGTGATAAATATATCTTTTCTAAATACAATCCTTCTGCGGGTGCAGTGAACGGTACTTGATTACGATCTTTCGCTTCTAATAAGCCTGGAACTTCGTCTGGTGATCGCTTACCTTTACCGACTTCGATTAAAAACGCGACTAACACACGTACCATATTATATAGAAAACCAGAGCCAGTCACAACATAGTCAAAGCCATTTTTTGTTTTAATAATTTCACTTTGATAAAGTGTACGCTCTTTACTTTCTACTTCGGTCTTTTGTGAACAAAATCCTGTAAAATCATGCGTACCGATAAATTGTTGTGCTGCTTGATTCATTTTATCTAAATCTAAGTCATAATCATTATAAGTTTTTAAACCGCTCATAAAAACATCGCGATGCGCACCTTGATACACCATATAACGATATCGCTTTCCTACGCAGTCATAGCGGCAATGAAAGTCGTCATCGACGATTGATACCTCTTTAACATAAATGTCGTCAGGCAGTGCGCTATTCATCGCATATTGCCATTGCTTAGGTGCGATATCTAGTTCTGTATCAAAATGGAAATATTGTTCCATCGCATGCACCCCTCTATCTGTTCTGCTTGAAGGATGGATACGTACATGACGCTTATGCATACGCTTTAAAATCTTCTCAAATTGTTGTTGCACGGTTCTACCGTGCTGTTGAATCTGAAAGCCTAAGAAGTTGCTTCCTTGATACGCTATATTAACTAAAATACGCACACGTCTACACTCCTAAATATTTTAATACAAATAATATAACCGCAATTGGAATCAATGAACCGATAAGCAAAGTATCTTTCCAATGCCATTCTAATTTACGGAAACTTGTACGTTTTGATTTTACATCATATCCACGTACTTCCATCGCAATTGCTAAATCTTCTGCACGTTGAAAGGCAGAAATAAATAGTGGAATCAGTAGTGGAATAAATGCTTTGATTCTTTGTCCCATTGAACCTGAACTGATTTCAGATCCTCGTGATTTTTGCGCTAAAATAATTTTATCTAACTCTTCCATTAACGTTGGGATGAAACGTAGCGCAATGGACATCATCATGCTTAATTGTTGTACAGGGACTTTTACGACCTTAAGCGGTGATAAAATTTTATCAAAGGCATCTGTTAATGCGATTGGATTCGTTGTTAAAGTCATAATCGTTGAAGCCATCATAATGAACATCAACCGCATAGATATAAAGATCCCTTCTTTGATACCACCTGAATCAATCGAAATAAATTTCCAACTGAACAACGTCGTTCCGCCTTTAGTTAAAAACAAATGCATTAAAAACGTAAAAATTAAAAAGAACAGTATTGGGGTTAAGCCTTTTAATAAATAAAACAGCTTGATTTTACCACAATACATAAATATCAATAACACTAACAACATCCACCCATACATCGGGAAGCTATGACAGAAAAAGACTAAGACAATATAGAAAAAGACAAATGCTAATTTAGCCCTAGGATCCATACGATGTATTATCGAATCCAGAGGTAAATAGCGACCAATGATAAATTTATTTTTCATTTCGCTGCCACTCCCTATAGAGTTCAATAAACTCTTCGTCAGTTAATGCTGTATCAGATAGTTTGGTTTGATGTTTGTGTTCAAAGTCTCTTTGTAGTTGCACAATGTCTGGTAAATCCAATGAATAATCTTTAATACGCTCGGAATCACTGAGTAATGCTCTTGGTGTCCCTTCATATACAAGCGTTCCTTGTTGTAAGACTTTAATACGGTCTGCATATTGTGCAACGTCATTCATGTCATGAGTTACCAATACAATAGTCTTTCCTTCATGCTGCAACTGTTTTAATAAATCCATCACTTGCTTTCGACTATGTGGATCTAAGCCTGCTGTCGGTTCATCTAACACAATAATGTCTGGATCCATCGCAAGAATTGAAACAATCGCAATTTTACGCATTTGTCCTCCAGACATTTGAAAGGGTGACTTATTCATCACATCGCGATCAAAACCTAATTTCATCAGTAAGCGATATGCATAGTCCTTTACCTTGTCTAAGTTCATATTGAAATTTTTGGGACCGAACAGAATCTCACGCTCTACACTATCTTCAAAGAGTTGTGATTCTGGAAATTGAAAGACAAGCCCTACACGCTGTCTCATAGGTCGAATCGCTTTATCCTTAGTCTTTGCCTTCAGAACTAAATCATCAAGCGCTACGGTGCCGTAAGAAGGCTTTAACAAGCCATTAAAATGTTGGATTAATGTAGATTTGCCTGAACCTGTCTGACCAATAATCGCGTAATAATGTCCTGGTTCAAACTCTGTATTGATTTGATGTAATGCTTCATATTCAAAAGGTGTGCCTTTTTGGTACACATATGTGACGTCGTTAAATTTTATACTCATAAACGTGCCACCAGTGCATCATATGTCAGAAACTCAGACGGGTTACCAAGCAATGAATTAATGCGCATTGGAAATGGTAAATCTAAACCTATTTCTGTTAATGATGCTCCTTTCTCAAAAATTGCTTCTGGTGTACCTTTTTCATACACCTCTCCACGATTCATCACAATCATATAATCTGAATCTAATGTTTCAGTTAAATCATGTGTAATCGAAATAATCGTTACATTTTTTTCAGTGTTCAAATGTCTGACCAGCTGCATCAGCGATTGTTTGCCTTCAGGATCTAACATAGATGTGGCTTCATCTAAGATAATCACATCTGGACTTAAAACTAATACACCTGCAATCGCAACACGTTGTTTTTGTCCGCCAGATAAGGCTTGTGGTTCATGATTGCGTTGCGCATACATTTCAACTTCTTTTAATACTTGCGGGACAGCTTGATGCATTTCTTCGTAAGGGACTTCGAAATTTTCTAAACCGAATGCGACATCATATTGAACTGTAGAGCCCACAAATTGGTTCTCAGGATTTTGAAAGACTATGCCTAGGTGTTGACGAATCTCTGCTAAATTATCAGCTGTCATTGGTTGACCGTTTACAAGAATTTCCCCTTTTTGAAACGGCATCATACCCATCATCAGTTTTGCGATGGTAGATTTACCTGAACCATTATGACCGACAATAGAGGTCCATTTACCTTTAGGGATATTAAATGATAGATTTTTTAATGTGAACCATTCGTCGCCTTGGTATTGAAATGACACGTCATTAAATTCAATAATGTTCTCTGTGTTCAATATGACTCTGTCCCTTCTGTTTATTTTCACTCTACTTATTGTACATGAATATACGATATGTGTATATTCAAGACTATGTATCAAAAGCCCCTGTACCTAAAGAGAGTAAAGGGGCTTCGAAATAAAAAAGCGCGCACCCCATTCAATAATTGAGTTCACGCTTTAAAAAATATTAAGTTCTGTGAATGGGGTACTCTGAGCTAGACAATATTTGTATGTGGCAAACATTATCGTTGCACTCATTTGCTTTATATATTCATAAGTTCAGTGTGTTTACTTGTACAATGATAAGCGCACAATGTCATCACCATCGTGTGCTTCTACTTATCATCGTTGCTTTGTTACAAGTTAAAGTTGGAATTAAACGAATTCGATAATTGCTGCTTCAGCACCGTCTCCGCGACGAGGACCTACTTTAAGTACACGAGTGTATCCGCCTTGGCGTTCTGTGTAACGAGGAGCAATTTCACCGAATAATTTTTGTAAAGCTGTTTGTGTAGTTTCATCTTCGTTTAAGATTTCAACATCACGAACGATTCTAGCTGCTTGACGACGTGAAGCTAAATCTCCTTTTTTACCTAAAGTGATTAATTTATCAACCACACCGCGTAATTCTTTAGCGCGAGCTTCAGTTGTTTCAATACGCTCATTAACGATTAATGAAGTAGCTAAGTCACGTAACATTGCTTTACGTTGATCAGATGTACGACCTAATTTTCTGTAACCCATGAGTTAACCTCCTTTACCTTTATCAATCTTCTTTTCTTAGACCTAAACCTAAGTCTTCAAGTTTGTATTTTACTTCTTCTAAAGATTTACGACCTAAATTACGTACTTTCATCATATCTGCTTCAGATTTGTCAGCCAATTCTTGAACGCTGTTGATGCCTGCACGTTTTAGACAGTTATAAGAACGTACTGATAAGTCTAATTCTTCGATAGACATTTCAAGTACTTTTTCTTTTTGATCTTCTTCTTTCTCAATCATGATTTCAGCGTTTTTCGCTTCATCAGTGAGTCCAACAAAGATGTTCAAGTGTTCAGTCATAATTTTTGCTGCTAATGAAACTGATTCTTGTGGAGTGATTGATCCATCAGTCCATACATCTAATGTTAATTTATCAAAGTCACTGCTTTGACCTACACGAGTATTTTCTACTGTATAGTTAACTCTTTCTACTGGTGAGTATAAAGAGTCTACTGGTATAACACCAATTGGTAAATCACTAGTATTATTTTGTTCAGCTAATGCGTAACCTCTACCCTTATTCGCAACAAGACGGATTTTTAAATGTCCACCTTTAGCAACTGTAGCAATTTTAAGCTCTGGGTTTAAAATTTCAACATCACTATCATGAGTAATGTCAGCTGCAGTTACTTCGCCTTCATCTTTAACATCGATTTCTAATGTTTTATCTTCTTCAGAATAAATTTTAAGAGCTAGTTTCTTAATATTCATAATGATTGTAGATACGTCTTCAACCACATTTTCAATTGCTGAGAATTCGTGTAGAACTCCCTCAATTTCGATGTACTTAACGGCTGCACCTGGTAATGAAGATAGTAGGATACGACGTAAGGAGTTTCCTAGCGTAGTGCCATAGCCACGTTCTAGTGGTTCAACAACAAACTTACCGAATTTAGCATCTTCACTAATTTCAATTGTCTCAATTCTAGGTTTTTCAATTTCTATCATTATTTACATATCCTCCTTGGTTACGTCGACTTATAAGATACAGTTTATCTTAGTGATCTGCGGAAAATAACTATTTCTTGACAATAATATTATACGCGACGACGTTTTGGCGGACGGCAACCGTTATGAGGTACTGGAGTAACGTCTCTAATAGCTGTTACTTCTAAACCTGCTGATTGCAATGCACGGATAGCTGATTCACGGCCTGGACCAGGTCCTTTTACTGTTACTTCTACAGATTTTAAGCCATGTTCCATAGCTGCTTTTGAAGCAGTTTCTGAAGCCATTTGTGCTGCGAATGGTGTAGATTTTTTAGAACCTTTGAAACCAAGCGCACCTGCTGATGACCATGATAATGCGTTACCAAATTCATCAGTGATTGTTACGATTGTATTGTTGAAAGTTGAACGAATGTGAGCCACACCGTTTTCAACATTCTTTTTCACTCTGCGTTTACGAGATACTTGTTTACGTGCCATTAATATTTTCCTCCTTTACCTATTATTTTTTCTTGTTAGCTACAGTTTTAACTGGGCCTTTACGTGTACGAGCATTGTTTTTAGTTTTTTGACCGCGAACTGGTAAGCCACGACGGTGACGGATACCACGGTAAGATGAGATTTCCATTAAACGTTTGATGTTTAAGTTTTGCTCACGACGTAAGTCACCTTCTACTTTGTAGCTGTCTACAACTTCACGAAGACGACCTAATTCATCGTCAGTTAATTCGTTAGTACGAGTTTGTGGAGAAACTCCAGCTTCTGCTACGATTTTTTCAGCAGTTGATTTACCAATACCGTAAATATAAGTTAATGAAATTACAACGCGTTTTTCGCGTGGAATATCGACTCCTGCAATACGTGCCATATTATTTTACACCTCTCTTTTATTAACCTTGTCTTTGTTTGTGTTTCGGATTTTCACAAATGATCATTACTTTACCTTTACGTTTAATGACTTTACATTTTTCGCAAATAGGTTTTACTGATGGTCTTACTTTCATTTTAATACCTCCCTGTAATAATGGAGTGACGAATTATTTATAACGATAAGTGATTCTTCCGCGAGTTAAATCATACGGAGACATTTCTACTGTTACTTTGTCGCCAGGTAGAATACGAATATAATTCATTCTAATTTTACCACTCACATGTGCTAAAATTTCATGACCATTTTCTAATTCTACTTTAAACATTGCATTTGGTAAAGTATCTGTTACTGTACCTTCTAATTCAATTACATCTTGTTTTGCCATTAGAACAATTCCCCCTTTTGCATTATTAGTTAATGTCTATTGGAAAATGTTAGACATACTGCCCTTGTATCATTACGTTGAACAAAAAATCGGGAATCATTATCGTTATGCTGTCACTCATAATTCGTTAGGCTGAGAGACAAACAATATCAGACTGCCTTCATTCAACATACAAGCAGCAATGTTGAATTACTTAAGATCTTCCAAGATATCGATAACTGAGCCAGTTACTTCTTGGATGTCTTTAGAACCGTCAACGTTTTTCAAAACGCCTTCTTTATCATAGTATTCTAAGATAGGTTTAGACTGTTTTACGTTAACTTCTAAACGTTTTGCAACTGTTTCTGGATTGTCATCTTCACGTTGGTATAATTTACCGCCATCAAGATCACAAACACCATCCACTTTTGGAGGATTGAACACAAGATGATAAGTTGTTCCGCAAACTTCACAAACGCGACGTCCAGTCAAACGATTCATGAGTTCTTCTTCCGGAACTTCAATATTAATAACTGCATCAATCTTTCTGCCAAGTTCTGTCATGATTTTACTTAATGCTTCTGCTTGTTCAAGTGTACGTGGGAAACCATCTAATAAAAATCCTTTTTTCGCATCGTCTTCAGAAAGTCTTTCTTTAACGATACCCACAGTTACTTCATCAGGTACAAGTTCGCCGCGGTCCATATAAGACTTAGCTTCTTTACCTAATTCAGTTTCATCTTTGATAGCTTTTCTAAACATATCACCTGTAGATATATGCGGAATAGGGAATTTCTTAACAATTTCACTCGCTTGAGTTCCTTTACCTGCGCCAGGTAAACCCATTAAGATGATATTCATATTGCCCTCCTACAAATTATCTACCACCAAAGCCTTTATATTCTTTTTGGTTAACTTGAGCTTCCAAGCTCTTCATAGTTTCGATTGCAACACCGATAACGATCAATAAGCTTGTACCGCCGACTTGAATCGATTGCGGTAAGTTCATAAATTTAGTAGCAAGAATCGGTAAAATAGCGATAACTGCTAAGAAGATAGAACCTACAAAAGTTAAACGATATAAAACTTTGGTAATATACTTTTTAGTTTTTTCACCAGGTCTGATACCCGGTACATAACTGCCTTGTTTCTTAAGGTTGTCAGCCATTTTTTCTGGATTAACTTGAACAAATGCATAGAAATAAGTGAATGCAATGATCAAGATAATATAAATTACCATTCCGATGTCACTTGATGGATTGGCTGTATTGGCAATTTGCTGCGCCCAGTCAGCTTTAGGGAAGAACATTGTTAATGTTCTCGGTAACAAGAAGAATGCCATAGCAAAGATAACCGGGATAACCCCTGCTGAGTTAACTTTCAACGGCAAATACGTTGCATTTCGTCCTAAACGCTGAGCGGATTGTTTTTTCGCATATTGAATAGGTATCTTACGAACAGCTTGTAATACGTACACAGCACCCATTGTTAGTAAAATCAAACCAATAACTAGCCCTGCTACTTGCAACCATGCGATTGTTGTATCACTTTGCCCTACAAAGGCTTGTTGATAGAACTGAATCAGTGATGATGGCAAAGTAGACAAGATACCGGCGAAGATAATAATGGAAATACCATTACCTACACCATATTGTGTTATCTGTTCACCTAACCATAATAAGAAAGCTGTTCCTGCTGTTAATACAATTGCAATCAACAAATAACTCATAGGTGAAGGATCAACAATCAATGCACCTTTAAGATAGTTATTGAATTGGAATGCCATCCCTATTGATTGGATGAATGCCAAAAGTATCGCAAAATAGCGTGTAACGTTGTTTAGTTTCTTACGACCAACGTCACCTTGTTTGGCCCATTCTGTAAACTTAGGAACTATATCCATTTGCAATAACTGCATAACGATTGAAGCAGTGATGTAGGGCATAATACCCATTGCAAAAATGGAAAAGTTCTTCAAGGCTCCCCCACCGAATGTATTCAATAGATCAGTGACACCTTGAGAACCTTGTTGACTTTCAAACGCTGCTGGATTGACTCCAGGCGCTGGTATATAAGTACCTATTTTAAAAATAACTAGCATTGCGAGCGTAAAAAAGATCTTGTTTCGCACTTCTTTTGTTTTAAAGAAGTTTACGAATGTGTCAAACATTAGATCACCTCGTGTGCTCCACCTTTAGCATCAATTGCTTCAGCTGCAGATGCAGAGAATTTATGTGCTTTTACTGTTAATTTTTTCTCTAGAGAACCATTACCTAATACTTTGATACCCGCTTTTGCGTTTTTAACTACGCCTGTTTCGATTAAAAGTTCAAGAGTAACTTCTGTACCTTCTTCAAAACGGTTTAGTTGGTCTAAATTCACAACTGCGTATTCTTTACGGTTGATGTTTGTGAAACCGCGTTTAGGGATACGACGGAATAATGGTAATTGACCACCTTCGAAACCTGGTCTTACTTTACCACCTGAACGTGCTTTTTGACCTTTTTGACCACGTCCACTTGTTTTACCATTACCTGTAGCAGCACCACGACCTACGCGGTTGCGTTCTTTACGTGATCCTTCTGCTGGATGTAAATCATGTAATTTCATTACGGCACCTCCTTATATATTATCTAATTATGCGTCTAATTCTTCAACTTTTAGCAAGTGACTTACTTTGTTCACTTGTCCACGGATAGCTGGGTTGTCTTCTACAACTACTGTAGAGTTAGTTTTTTTCAAACCTAATGCTTCAACAGTTTTACGTTGTGTTTCTGGACGACCAATAACACTACGTGTGAGGGTAATTTGTAATTTAGCCATTATTCATTTTCCCTCCTTAATTGTATAATTCTTCTACTGATTTGCCGCGTAATTTCGCAACTTCTTCAGCACTTTTTAGATTTTCTAAACCATTGATTGTAGCACGAACCATGTTAATTGGTGTGTTAGAACCTAATGACTTACTTAAGATATCAGTGATACCTGCTAACTCTAATACGGCACGAACTGGTCCACCGGCGATAACCCCAGTACCAGGTGCTGCTGGTTTCAATAATACACTTCCTGAACCGAAACGGCCAGTGATTGTGTGTGGTGTTGTACCTTCAACACGGTTTACAGATACTAATTCTTTTTTAGCAGCTTCTACCGCTTTTTTGATCGCTTCTGGTACCTCTTGTGCTTTACCTGTACCGAATCCAACACGACCATTTTTGTCTCCAACTACTACTAATGCAGTGAAACGGAAACGACGTCCACCTTTTACAACTTTCGCAACACGGTTAATCGTAACAACGCGTTCTTCAAATTCTTTGTTTTCTTCATCTCTGCGAGCCATTATTTGTCCCTCCTTTTATGATTAAAATTCTAAGCCATTTTCACGTGCTGCATCTGCTAATGCTTTAACACGTCCATGGTATAAGTAACCTCCACGGTCGAAGACGATTGCAGTGATACCTTTATCAACTGCTTTCTTAGCGATTACTTCGCCCACTTTGGCTGATAATTCAACTTTTGAACCAGTTTCATTTTCGAAATCTTTATCTTGAGTTGATGCTTGAGCTAAAGTTACGCCTTTAGTATCATCAATGATTTGTGCATAGATGTGTTTGTTAGAACGATATACGTTTAAACGTGGTTTTTCAGAAGTACCAGTTAAGTTAGTACGTACACGTGCATGTCTTTTTAAGCGTACTTTATTTTTATCAATTTTGCTGATCATGCTTTATTCTCCTTTCTTTAGAGAGTTATTTATTATTTACCAGTTTTACCTTCTTTACGACGAACATATTCGCCTTGGTAACGGATACCTTTACCTTTATAAGGTTCTGGTGGTCTTACGGCACGGATTTTAGATGCTGTAGCACCAACTAATTCTTTAGAAATACCTTCAACTTTAACTGTTGTGTTTTTCTCAACTGTGAATGTGATACCATCTTCTGGTTTGAATTCAACTGGGTGAGAGTAACCAACGTTAAGTACTAAGTTGCTACCTTGCAATTGTGCACGGTAACCAACACCGATAAGTTCTAAAGTTTTTTCGAAACCTTTAGCTACACCTTGTACCATATTGTTAATTAACGCACGAGTTGTTCCATGAACTGTTCTGTCTTTTTGAGAATCAGATGGACGTACAACTTCTAATGTGTTGTCTTCTAATTTGTAAGTCATGCTAGGATCCATAGTACGTGATAATTCACCTTTAGGACCTTTTACTGTAACTGTATTACCTTTGATGTCTACTGTAACATCGCTAGGAATTTCAATAATTTTCTTACCTACACGGCTCATTTACGGGCACCTCCTTAATTATTTATTACCAAACGTATGCTAATACTTCTCCGCCTACGTTACGTTTTCTTGCTTCTCTGTCAGTTACGATACCTTCAGAAGTTGAAACTAATGCGATACCTAAACCGTTTAATACTTTAGGTACTTCGTCAGCTTTAGCATAGACACGTAAACCTGGTTTAGAAATACGTTTTAAGCCTGTGATAACGCGTTCGTTGTTTTGACCATATTTAAGGAATAAACGTAAAACACCTTGTTTATCATCTTCTACGAACTCAACGTTTTTAATGAAACCTTCGTTTTTAAGGATTTCAGCAATTTGTTTTTTAATATTTGACGCAGGCAACTCGATTTTTTCATGACGCACCATGTTTGCGTTTCTTACACGAGTTAGCATATCTGCGATTGGATCTGACATTGTCATAGATTGTTGCCTCCTTTCAAGACTCTCTTTAATTACCAGCTAGCTTTACGAACGCCAGGGATTTGGCCTTTATAAGCTAATTCACGGAAACAGATACGGCATAATTTAAATTTGCGGTATACAGAATGTGGGCGTCCACAGCGTTCACAACGAGTGTATTCGCGCACTGGGAATTTTTGCTTTTTAGCTTGTTTTACAACCATTGATTTTTTAGCCACTTAATTAGCCTCCTTTATATTAGAGCTTACTTTTGAAATGGCATACCGAATTGAGTTAACAATGCACGGGCTTCTTCGTCAGTGTTAGCAGTTGTAACAATAACGATATCCATTCCTCTTACTTTACTTACTTTATCATAATCGATTTCTGGGAAAATTAATTGTTCTTTGATACCTAATGTGTAGTTACCGCGACCGTCGAATGCTTTTTTAGAAACACCGTGGAAGTCACGTACACGTGGTAATGATACTGAGATTAATTTATCAAGGAATTCATACATTCTTTCTCCGCGAAGAGTAACTTTTGCTCCGATTGGCATACCTTCACGTAAACGGAATGTTGCTACTGATTTTTTAGCTTTTGTGATTAATGGTTTTTGACCTGTAATTAATGTTAACTCTTCAACAGCATTGTCTAATACTTTAGAGTTTTGAACAGCGTCACCTACACCCATGTTCACAACGATTTTATCGATTTTAGGTACTTCCATTACTGAACTATAGTTGAATTCTTTCATTAAGTTCTCAGTAACTTCTGTATTGAATTTTTCTTTTAAACGGCTCAAAGTGGATCCTCCTTTCAACTAGTTATTAATTATTAGATTTGATTTCTTCGCCTGATTTTTTAGCGATACGAACTTTTTTACCATCAACAAATTTGTAACCTACACGAGTTGGTTCATTTGTTTTTGGGTCCAATAATTGTACGTTAGAAACATGAATAGCTGCTTCAGTTTCTAAGATTCCACCTTCTGGATTAAATTGAGTCGGTTTTTGGTGCTTTTTAATGATGTTCACACCTTCCACAACGACACGGTCTTTTTTAGGTTCTGTTGCTTGTACAACACCTGTTTTACCTTTATCTTTACCTGAGATAACGATTACGTTGTCACCTTTTTTGATATGCATGTGGGCACCTCCTTAGATTTTATTTATTAAAATTATAGTACTTCTGGTGCTAATGAAATAATTTTCATGTAGTTGCTGTCACGTAATTCACGAGCTACTGGTCCGAAGATACGAGTACCGCGTGGACTCTTGTCGTCACGAATAACTACACATGCATTTTCATCAAATTTGATGTAAGAACCGTCTTTACGACGTACTCCTGATTTAGTACGTACTACAACAGCTTTAACAACTTCACCTTTTTTAACAACGCCTCCTGGTGTAGCATTTTTAACAGTACACACAATTACGTCGCCGATGTTCGCTGTTTTACGACCAGATCCGCCTAATACTTTGATTGTTAGAACTTCACGAGCACCTGAGTTGTCAGCTACTTTCAAGCGTGTTTCTTGTTGGATCATGAATTAAACCTCCCTTATCTTTAAATGATTAAATAATAACTGATTCTTCAACAATTTCTACTAAACGAAAACGTTTTGTTGCTGATAAAGGACGAGTTTCTTGAATCTTAACGATGTCTCCTAATTTAGCTGAATTGTTTTCATCATGAGTTTTATATTTTTTAGAATATTTTACTCGTTTACCATATAATTTATGAGTTTTGTAAGTCTCTACAAGTACAGTTACAGTTTTATCCATTTTGTCTGATACGACTCTACCTACATAAACTTTACGATCATTTCTTTCGCTCACTTTTGTAACCTCCTCTTTCAATTATTATTGATTAGCCTTACTTTGTTCAATTTCTCTTTCACGAGCAACAGTTTTTAGACGTGCAATCGTTTTTCTTACTGTACGAATACGTGCAGTTTCCTCTAATTGTCCTGTAGCTAACTGAAAGCGTAGGTTAAAAAGTTCTTCTTTTGAAGATTTGATTTGCTCTTCGATTTCTGAAGTGGTTAAGTCTCTAATTTCCTTAGCTTTCATTTGATTCACCACCCAATTCTTCACGTTTTACAAACTTAGATTTAACTGGAAGTTTGTGACTTGCTAAACGTAATGCTTCGCGTGCAACTTCTTCTGACACGCCTGCAACTTCAAATAAGATTCTACCTGGTTTAACTACTGCGATCCAGCCTTCTACTGCACCTTTACCAGCACCCATACGTACTTCTAAAGGTTTTTTAGTATATGGTGTATGAGGGAAGATTTTAATCCAAACTTTCCCGCCACGTTTCATATAACGAGTCATCGCAATACGAGCAGATTCGATTTGACGAGATGTGATCCAAGAAGTTGTAGTAGCTTGTAATCCATACTCACCAAATGTTACAAAGTTACCGCCTTTAGAACGTCCTTTTGTGTTTGGACGATGTTGACGACGATATTTAACGCGTTTTGGTAGCAACATTATTATTTTCCTCCTTCACTATTGTTCTTAGTAGGAAGAACTTCTCCACGATAGATCCATACTTTAACTCCAAGTTTACCGTATGTTGTATCAGCTTCAGCATGTGCGTAGTCAATGTCAGCACGTAATGTGTGAAGTGGAACAGTTCCTTCTGAATATTGTTCAGCACGAGCGATGTCAGCTCCGCCTAAACGACCTGAAACTTGAGTTTTAACACCTAAAGCTCCTAGTTTCATAGCTCTTTGAATAGCTTGTTTTTGTACACGACGGAATGATGCACGGTTTTCTAATTGACGAGCGATGTTCTCAGCAACTAAACGAGCATCTAAATCAACTTTTTTGATTTCGATCACGTTAATGTGTACACGTTTGTTAGTTAAGTTATTTAATTTGTTACGAAGTTTTTCAATTTCTGAACCGCCTTTACCAATTACCATACCTGGTTTACCAGTGTGGATTGCAATATTGATACGGTTAGCAGCACGTTCGATTTCTACGTGAGAAACTGATGCTTCTTTTAATTCGTTATCGATGAACTTACGGATTTTTAAATCTTCATGTAATAAAGTAGCGAAATCTTTTTCAGCATACCATTTAGCGTCCCAATCACGGATAACACCAACACGAAGTCCGATTGGATTAATTTTTTGACCCACAGTATTCCCTCCTTAGATAGTTTATTAAGCTTCTTTAGCTTCTTCTTTGCCGTCACTTACGACAATTGTAATGTGGCTTGTACGTTTGTTAATTGCACTTGCGCGTCCTTGAGCACGTGGACGGAAACGTTTTAAAGTTGGTCCTTCGTTAGCATATGCTTCTTTAACAACTAATTCATCTGTATTCATGTCATAGTTGTGCTCTGCATTAGCTAAAGCGGACATTAATAATTTTTCAACAACTGGTGATGATGCTTTGTTAGTTAATTTTAAAATAGCAACAGCTTCACCAACGTTTTTGCCTCTGATTAAGTCTAAAACTAATCTGACTTTACGAGGTGCGATTCTGATAGTTCTAGCAACCGCTTTTGCTTCCATTTGGTCTTCCTCCTCTACTTAATAGAAAGTATTTATCTTCTTGTTTTTTTGTCGTCTGCAGCATGTCCTTTGAATGTACGAGTTGGAGCAAATTCACCTAATTTGTGACCAACCATATCTTCAGTTACATAAACAGGTACATGTTTACGTCCATCGTATACTGCAAAAGTAATACCGATGAAGTTAGGGAAAATAGTTGAACGACGTGACCAAGTTTTAATCACAGTTTTTTTCTGATTACCTTCTTGCGCTTCCACTTTTTTCATCAAGTGGTCATCGACGAAAGGTCCTTTTTTAATACTACGAGCCATTATGGCGCCTCCCTTCTTATTATGTGCGTGCAGCGATTACGCCGCACACCCAAATAAGTTGTTATTATTTTCTTTTACGTCTACGTACGATAAGTTTATCTGATGATTTTTTACCGCGACGAGTTTTCTTACCAAGAGTTGGTTTACCCCATGGTGACATTGGTGATGGCATACCGATTGGAGCACGACCTTCACCACCACCGTGTGGGTGATCGTTAGGGTTCATTACAGAACCACGAACTGTTGGACGGATACCTTTCCAACGAGAACGTCCGGCTTTACCAACGTTAACAAGTTCATGTTGTAAGTTACCAACTTGACCTACTGTTGCACGGCAAGTTGAAAGGATCATACGAACCTCACCTGAGCGAAGTCTTACTAATACGTATTTACCTTCTTTACCAAGTACTTGAGCACTTGCACCTGCTGAACGAGCGATTTGTCCGCCACGGCCAGGTTTTAATTCGATATTGTGAACTACAGTACCTACTGGAATGTTAGCTAATGGTAAAGCGTTACCTACTTTAATGTCAGCTTCTTCACCATTTTCTACTGTTTGTCCTACAACCAAACCTTTTGGAGCGATGATGTAACGTTTTTCACCATCTGCATATACTAACAATGCAATGTTAGCTGAACGGTTTGGATCGTATTGGATAGAATCAACTTTTGCTGGGATTCCATCTTTGTTACGTTTGAAATCAATAACACGGTATTGACGTTTGTGTCCGCCACCATGATGGCGTACTGTCATTTTACCTTGGTTGTTGCGTCCCGCTTTTTTCGGTAGCGGTTGTAATAATGACTTTTCTGGAGTCGTTTTTGTGATTTCAGCGAAATCCAATGAAGTCATATTACGACGACCATTTGTAATCGGCTTATAATGTTTAAGAGCCATTGTCGCTTACCTCCTTATTGGTAATTTTATTTTTTAGTTGAATAGATCGATTGATCCTTCTTTAAGTGTAACGATCGCTTTGCGTCTTCTGTTTGTATAGCCTTGGTAACGGCCCATACGTTTTTTCTTAGCTTTGTAGTTGACGATATTTACTTTGTCTACTTTAACATCGAAAATTTCTTCAACTGCAATTTTAACTTGTGTTTTATTCGCACGTGTATCTACATCAAAAGTGTATTTGTCTTCAGCCGTTGCTTCTGAAGATTTTTCTGTGATTACGGGGCGCTTAAGAACGTCTCTTGCTTCCATTATCCGAGCACCTCCTCAACTTTTTTAGCAGCTGCTTCTGTAATTAATACACTGTCAGCGCTAGTGATGTCTAATACGTTTAAACCAGTTACAGTAGTGATTTGAACACCAGGAATGTTACGTGCTGATAATTCAACATTTACATCTTCTGATTCAGTAACTACTAAAACTTTTTTAGGTAATTCTAAGTTTGATAATACTTTAGTGAATTCTTTAGTTTTTGGTGCTTCTAAACCGAAAGCATCAATAATTTTGAATTCATTTTCTTGTACTTTGAAAGATAATGCAGAACGTAATGCTAAACGACGCATTTTCTTAGGCATTTTGTATGCATAGCTTCTTGGAGTCGGTCCGAATACGATACCGCCACCACGCCATTGTGGAGCACGGATAGTACCTTGACGCGCACGTCCTGTACCTTTTTGTCTCCATGGTTTACGTCCACCGCCGCGTACTGCTGAACGGTTTTTTACCGAATGCGTACCTTGGCGTAATGAAGCACGTTGTAAGTTAATTGCTTCGAAAAGAACATCTTTGTTTGGTTCAATTGCGAATACAGCATCGCTTAATTCAACTGAACCTGCTTTTGATCCGTCTACTTTTAATACATCATAATTTGCCATTATGCATTTTCCTCCTTTCGTTAATTAATTATTTGTCACCTTTTTTAATTGAAGTTTTGATTTCTACTAATCCTTTTTTAGGACCAGGCACATTACCTTTAACTAAGATAACGTTGTTTTCTGTATCGATTTGTATAACTTCTAAGTTTTGTACTGTCACTGTATTACCACCCATACGACCTGGCATTTTGTGACCTTTAAATACTTTAGATGCGTCAGATGCCATACCTACAGAACCTGGCGCTCTGTGGAAATGAGAACCGTGAGACATTGGTCCACGACCGTGGCCATGACGTTTAATATTACCTTGGAAACCTTTACCTTTAGATACTCCAGTTACGTCAATGATGTCCCCAGCTTCAAATGTATCAACTGAGACTTCTTGACCTACTTCGTATTCATCAACATTGATGTTTCTGAATTCACGAATGAAGCGCTTAGGAGCTGTGTCAGCTTTTTTAGCATGACCTTCAGCTGGTTTATTAGCATATTTATTTGACTTGCTGTCTTTTTTGTATGCTTGTTTGTCTTCAAAACCTACTTGGATAGCGTTGTAACCGTCTACCTCTTCAGTTTTCTTTTGTAATACTACGTTTTGTCCTGCTTCTACTACAGTTACTGGGATTAAGTCTCCGTTTTCACCGAATACTTGTGTCATCCCGATTTTTCTTCCTAAGATTCCTTTGGTCATCGAAAGTCCACCTCCTATGATTTTCTATTATAATTTAATTTCGATGTCTACACCTGATGGTAAGTTTAAGCCCATAAGAGCATCAACAGTTTTTGGTGTAGGGTTAACAATGTCGATTAAACGTTTATGAGTACGTTGTTCGAATTGCTCACGAGAATCTTTGTACTTATGCACCGCACGGATGATAGTGTAAATTGATTTTTCAGTTGGTAATGGAATTGGTCCAGAAACTTCTGCACCAGAACGTTTTGCTGTTTCAACAATTTTCTCAGCTGATTGATCAATTACTCTGTGATCATAAGCTTTTAATCTGATTCTGATTTTTTGTTTTGCCATAATTTTCCCTCCTTATATCGTCTACATTTAGTGATAGACTTCTCCACGAAAACTATCTCACACAACGCCATGGCAAAGCGGCCGGGTGTGTCAGTAACCTTTCGCTTCATCGCGTATTCAAAGTCCAACATTAGATATGTTACACGAATCAGCGCTTAGTTGCAACCATTTCATGTAACTTTTTTTATGTTAGACTTTTTCTCTAACACATACCAGTATATTTTACTGCAAATGATTGCACACTTCAACCCGTATAAAGATTTTTTTCTCTAAGTCTTCATATTTTTTCAATCGACTCACATCCTATATAATAGTAAATGAATGGTGGTGATTAAAAGTGAAACATAGTACAAGAATCGCATTAATCATTATAAGCATTATCTTGCTGCTCTCTGAACTTTTATATGGTATTCCTTTCATAGGAGGTTCTATCATCGTTTCATTTGGTTGGCAGCCATTAATCATTAATGCTTTCTTCTATTTATTACTCGTTATCGCATTATTAGCTGACAGCCAAAATACAATTCGTCCTATGGTCATTATTCCTTTATTAGGAATCGCTGGTTCGTTTATCGCAATTGTTCCTTTTGTCGGAATGATTGTACATTGGATTTTATTCTTCTTAATGTTATTCTTCTTGTTTATTGTCATGAGCACTCCTATTTATATGCCAAATCGAAATGCGAGAGCTGTTTATGATGAGCATGGACGTCGAATTAAATAAGTTATAGATAAATACCGGCAGATCTGTCGGTATCTTTTTATATTTACAAGTAATTTTATGAGTTTCTTCCTATTGTAATGTAAACGCTTCTATTTATATTTATTTTAGAAGTTAAAGGTGTTTGGATTATTAATTTTTAGAAGCGGGTATATTGATAGAGTTCATAATAACGATGAAACATATTGCTTTTTAACTATATTGAATAGAAATAAAGCATGATATAGATAAAAGGAGATAGAGATATGTATCAAGATTTAGAAAATAAAGTAGTTATTGTCACAGGTAGTGGCAGCGGAATTGGTAAAGCTTACGCTGAAGCGTTTGGTAAAGCAAAAGCGAAAGTTGTTTTAAATTACCGTTCTTCTAAACACGAACCTGAGTTAGAAAAACTCAAAAAAGAAATCGAAGATCACGGTGGACAAGCTTTACCAGTCCAAGGTGATGTTACAAACGAAGAAGATATCATCAACCTTGTAGAACAAGCCATCAAACATTTTGGCACTTTAGACATTATGATTAATAACGCTGGATTTGAAAATCCTGTTGCTTCTCATGAAATGTCTGTTGAAGAGTTCCAAAAAGCACTTGATGTTAACTTAACAGGTGCATTCATCGGTTCAAGAGAAGCTGTTAAATACTTCCTTAAAGAAGATAAAAAAGGAGTAATCATTAATACAGCGAGTGTGCATGACATCATTCCATGGCCTTACTATGTCAATTATTCAGCAAGTAAAGCTGGCCTCAAAAGTATGATGGAAACAATGTCTATGGAATATGCACAATACGGTATCCGCATTAATAATATTTCACCAGGTGCAGTCGTTACAGAGCATACGAAAGAGAAATTCTCTGATCCTGAAACACGTGAAGAAACTCTTAAAATGATTCCTGCAAGAGAAATTGGCGAAACAGAGCAAGTTGCTAACGTTGCTTTATTCTTAGCATCTGATGCAGCAAGTTATATTCACGGCACAACAATTTATGTTGATGGCGGTATGACGAATTACCCTGCATTCATGGGTGGTAAAGGTTAATATTATCTCTTACAGTAAGACACTTGCGAATTGTGCAAGTGTCTTTTTTTGATATATAAAAAAACAAGCCCATATCTCATGAGCTTGCTTAATCGTTTTATTTTAACCGTGTACGAATACGAAATATAAAATGAATAATACCATTAATACATACATAATTGGATGTACTTCTTTATGACGTTTCGTCACTAACATTGTAATTGGATAGAAGATGAAACCACATGCGATACCTGTCGCAATTGAATAGGATAGTGGCATCATAATAATCGTAATGAAAGCTGGAACAGCCAATTCAAATTTCTTCCAATCAATTTGTGATAAGTTTCCTGCCATTAATACCCCTACTACGATTAATGCTGGAGCTGTGACTGCACTCGTAACAACAGCCATTAATGGACTGAAGAATAATGCTAATAGGAAACAGACACCTGTTACAATACTCGCAAAACCAGTTCTTGCACCTACAGCAACACCTGATGTTGATTCAATGTATGAAGTCGTTGTTGTTGTACCGAAAATAGAACCTACGATTGTAGCGATAGAATCTGAGAATAAAGCACGACCTGCACGAGGTAATTTATTATCTTTCATCATACCTGCTTGTGAAGCCACTGCCACTAATGTTCCTGCTGTATCAAAGAAATCAATAAACAAGAACGTTAAAATAACTATTAAAAATTGTACTGTAAATAATTGACCTGGGTCTTTAAATGCTTCAAATGCTGCACCGAATGTTGGCGCAATACTTGGAATCTTTCCTACTACTGCATGTGGCATTTGAATTAAACCAGTTAATAATCCGCCGGCTGACGTTAAAATCATACCGATAAAGATAGCACCCGGTACTTTTTTAGCATAAAGTACAACCGTTACGATGATACCAAATACTGCTAATAATACTTTACCATCTGTAATATGTCCTAGAGTTACAAGTGTAGAATCATTATTCACAATAATACCTGCACCTTGTAAACCAACAAAGGTAATAAATAAACCGATACCCGCTGTTACAGCCATTTTCATCTCATACGGTATGGCGTTAATAATGGTTTCCCGGAGCCCTGTTACGGTTAATATCGCAAAGAAGATACCTGAACATAACACACCTGTTAAACCGATTTGCCATGGAATCCCCATTGTTAACACAACAGTAAATGCGAAGAATGCATTCAGTCCCATACCTGGTGCTAATGCAATTGGATATCTTGCAATGAGTCCCATAAATAATGAACCCACGAATGCAGCTAAGGCTGTCGCAACAAATACTGCGCCCTGATCCATCTTCATATCATCTGGGATACCTTTTACACCTGCTAAACTTAAAATCTGCGGGTTAACAGCTAATATGTAAGCCATAGATAAGAAAGTTGTTAAACCGCCTAAAATCTCACGACGATAATTCGTTTGATACTTATCAAATTGGAAATATTTTTTCACTTTAAAGTCTCCTTAAATGAAATACCTTAATATTCTAATCCCTATTCAAAGAAAATACAATGAAGATTTAAGAAAAAACCAAACAATTTTAATAGAAATTTGAAAAACACACTCATTTTCGAACGATTTCAACACTATATTTTTAAATATTGTTCGTTAAAATTCGTTAATGAGTGTGTCTCCTAATTAAAGTTTCAAATTCTTCAAAGCATCTTGGAATGGATTGTTGTTCATTTCTTCTTTACCCATATATTTCTTCATCTCACGTTTAGATACTTTGCCTTTACCTTTATTCTTGTGTCTTTGATCCATTTGTTCTTGTGTTTCAGAGTGACCGCAAACACAACGATATGTCGCTTTTTTACCTTTACCGAATAATGTCATTTTCTTATGACAGTTTGGACAACGTGCATTCGTTTTACGTTGTACATTTTTCTTTGTCTTACATGCCGGGTCTTGGCATACAAGCATTTGCCCATTTTTTGTTTTGACTTTAATCATGAATTTACCGCATGTCGGACATTCTGTAGTGGTCAAGTTATCATGTTTATATTTCTGTTCACTGTTTTTGATTTCATTCACAATAGTTTCAGTAAAATGTTTCATCTCTTTTATGAACTGACGTGCATCATATTTACCTTGTTCAATTTGCGTTAATTTTTCTTCCCATTCTGCTGTAAGCAATGGTGAAGTAAGTGATTGTGGTGCGAGTTCTAAAATTTGGCGTCCTTTAGACGTAACTTTAATATGACCATCTCTTGCTTCAATCGCATTCATATTAAACAGCTTTTCGATTATATCTG
This sequence comes from Staphylococcus sp. HMSC061G12, assembly GCF_001838465.1. Lineage (NCBI taxonomy): Bacteria > Bacillati > Bacillota > Bacilli > Caryophanales > Staphylococcaceae > Staphylococcus > Staphylococcus sp. HMSC061G12. The sequence continues at coordinate 174,106 of NZ_KV837015.1, read as the reverse complement.
CACGTGTTGCTACCGTACCAATACCGCCTGTTTGTTTCAGAGTTTGTGAATGTTTTTTATTTTTGAGTTCAAAGAACTTTTGAGGACTTTCCATTGCTTTTAACAATGTTCCCTCGTTAAAGTATGGCGGCGGTGTTGTTTCATGTTCTTGAATATGGAAACGTTGGACTTTATAAGTTGCACCTTGTTTAAATTGTATCGGTTCTGATTGTGTGGTTGATTCATTGCGTAATTGTTTGAAACCAAGTTGTAAGGTTACTTTATCTTGCAATTCAAAGGTCTGATTACCGACCTTCAAGATAACTTTGACCGCTTCATACTCATACGGCGGCAACAAGTTCTCTATAAATCGTTCTGCAATCATTAAATAGACCTTTTGTTCACGTTGGCTCAAATCATTCATGTTAGGACGAATTTCTGTTGGAATAATCGCATGATGATCTGATACCTTCTGATTATTTACGATACCCATTTTAGCACTGAACTGTTTATTGACTAATGGACGCACCGCTTCTTTATACTCAGTCGCAAGCAATGCTTGTAAACGTTCTTTAAATGTTTCTACCATATCATCCGTTAAATAGTTCGAATCTGTTCTTGGATACGTAACCAACTTATGACGTTCATATAAGTTTTGAAGTGTATTCAGTGTTTCTTTCGCACCCATACGATAACGTTGATAAGCTTCTTGTTGTAAATCAGTTAAACTGAACAACTTCGCAGGATATTGTTTCTTTCGTTTTGATGTTACTGATTCAACAATGCCCGTTTGTTGTTCTAATTGTTGAACCATATCTGTTAATACTTGTTTGTCATAGATACGTTGTTTTGAAATCAACTTAAAGTTTTGTCCATCCACTTGTGCTTCTAACGTATAATATTTAGATGGTCTAAAATGTCTGATTTCATCTTGGCGCATTTGAACAAGTTGAATCGTCGGTGTTTGAACACGACCTAATGATAACTGTGCATCATACTTCGTTGTTAATGCGCGCGTCGCATTAATCCCAACAATCCAGTCTGCCTCACTACGTGCTAATGCTGCACGATATAATGGCAAGTATGCTTTACCATCTTTTAAATGTTTGAACCCGTTACGAATCGCTTTGGCTGTAATCGAACTGATCCATAAACGTTTAATCGGTTTCTTATTATGCACCTTATCTAAAATCAAACGTGCAACGAGCTCCCCTTCTCTACCAGCATCAGTCGCAATGATAATTTCTTTAACTACATCTTTTAACATCAATGATTTGACTGTATTGAATTGTTTCTTTGTTTTTGGAATAACGACTGTTTTCATATATTTTGGGATAATTGGCAGTTCTTGCAAGTCCCATGTTTTAAACTTCGAATCATATTGTTCTGGAGTTGCATTCGTTACCAGATGACCTAAAGCCCATGTCACAATATATTGATTGTTTTCAAAATAGCCATTGCGCTTTTGATGTACATTCAATGCGTTCGCAATATCACGGGCCACAGAAGGTTTCTCTGCTAGAATTAATGATTTCATCTTCATTTTCCTTTCTCAAAATCGTATTTCTATTGTAACATGATTTATTGTGCTTGTTTCTCGTACCTTTGCTTTTATCTCAACACAAAACAAAGTATAATAAATAAAAAGGTGTTCTTTATATAACAACCAAGGAGGTTCTTATGAAAGCCGTTAAAATTGAAGCTGTTCAAGACATCCAAAGTTTTATTCACCAAGCCGATACATCCTATTGTTCCTATATTTATAAGCTTCACGAAAAAAACGTTTCATTGACACAAAGTATTGAGGCTTTAAAACAGGATACAGGCGTCTACGCGCTCATTGACGAAAGTGACAAAGTCCGTATGCTGATGGGTGGATTCTCCTATGATACTAACCATTTTAAAATGGTTGGGCCGTTCATCAATTCAAATGATCCATTAGATGCACAAGCTTTTAAAAGCCTTTTTGAAACTTTAATTGCAGATCAACCTGATCAATCTCATTTCAATTTTTCATTTGATATTACAGACGACTATAAAAGTTCATTGATGAAATCCATTGATGCACACTATACGTTCACTGACTATTATCTTTCAACTGATCACACAATTGAAACAAGTCCTGCGGCTGAACGTCAAATCATTCCATATCACAAAGCTTTTTTCGCACATTTCGATCGCTTACATCAGAAAAACTTCCGTCGTGAAGCAATGTCTGCTTCTGAAATTGTCAATACACTAGATGAGAACAATCATTTATTCTTTTTTGTCAGCGAAGGTATTTTAAAAGGCTACTTATATCTGCAAGTCAAACCTGATAAAAATAAAGCAGAAATTAAATATTTCTCATCTCATACGGATTATCGTTATGAAGGAATTGCTTTTAATTTATTAAGTCATGCGATTAACTTCGCTTTTAAATACGATGATATTAATAAAGTCTATTTCAAAATACGTAGTAAAAATGATCAATTAGTAGACCGCTTCAGTGAACTCGGTTTCGACATTCGTTCAGAACGTAAAAAATTCAAATATATCAAATAATATAAGCGTTTGTTATGAGGTTAACCTTCATAGCAAACGTTTTATTTTCCATTTATTTGTCTTTGTTTTATTCTTATTTTATTAAGGGGTAAGTTTAAATATAGAAAGGAAAAGATAGAAGATGGATTTACTTATCGCATTACTGCCTGCCCTCTTTTGGGGTAGTGTTGTTTTAATTAACGTTCTTGTTGGAGGCGGACCTTACAATCAAATCCGAGGCACGACACTCGGCGCATTGATTGTAGGTATTGTTCTCTTATTAACAGGACATTCTAGTTTTGAACCTAAAGTCATTATTGTCGGTTTGATCTCTGGTGCATTCTGGGCATTAGGTCAAGGTTACCAACTACGCTCTGTTGATTTAATCGGTGTTTCTAAAACTATGCCGATTTCTACAGGAATGCAGCTGGTTGGTACTACATTATTCAGCGCAATATTCCTAGGGGAATGGAGTACAGGAACACAAGTCGTTTTAGGTCTATTAGCGATGATTTTATTAGTGGGCGGTATCGCATTGACTTCACTTAAAGGTAAAAATGAATCGAGCGAAGGCCAATCTAAATTAGGTAAAGCAATTGTGATTTTATTAATTTCAACAGTCGGCTATGTCGTATATGTGGTTGTGGCACAAATCTTTAGCGTAAATGGCTTAGATGCCTTATTCTTCCAATCAATTGGTATGGCAATCGGTGGTTTCTTATTATCAGCGAAGCACCAAACGTCTACACGCTATACGTTACGTAACCTGTTGCCAGGTGTGATTTGGGCCATTGGTAACTTATTCTTGTTCTACTCACAACCTAAAGTCGGCGTCGCTACAAGTTTCTCATTCTCACAATTACTAGTAATCGTTTCAACACTCGGCGGTATCTTTATACTGAAAGAACGTAAAGATAAACGTCAAATGCTTGGAATTACTGCAGGGATTGTATTAATTGTCGTCGCAGCTTTCATTCTCGGCGGATTAAAAGCATAATGACTTTCTAATAAAATATTGAAGAAAATAATAGAAATTTTAAAGGGATTGTCAGCCACTTAAGTAATGGTTGACAATCCCTTTTTTATTATACGAAAAACATTTGGAAGTAATAGAGTATGACGATACTGATCACAATCGTCATGTTGGTGGTCATGCCAATCAAAGGCAATGTACGGTATTGGAATTGAATGGAGTAAGGTATGACCGCAACGCCGATTGGCAACAACCAAATGACCATTAAAGTCGTTTTTATCATTTGGTCAGAGACTGGTAAAAAGAAATAAACGAGTAAGCCCGCTATGAGTCCAAAGCCATAATGAATAGCCAAATATTTCAAGGCAATCGGTAGATAACGACGTTCTACTCTAAAGTTCAACATTAAACCTAAGAGAATCATAGATAACGGTATATTCGCTTGTGCCAATACATCTAAGAAATTGATAACAGGATCTGGTAAATGCAGGTTACTCATATTTAAACCAAACATCATCAAATAAGTCATCAATGGAATAGAACGTAATAAATTCAATATAAGAAATCTAAGATTAAAAGTATTATTTCCGCTGCTGCTGAAATAATTGCCTATAAAATAAGTGATACCGAACATGACAATCGCACCGCCGATATCTGCCATACCGAAATAAATCATGCCGACTTTCGGCCAAATCGCTTGTACTAGCGGGTAAGCAAATAAGCCGATATTCAGTGATGCCATCATCATGCCGATGGTACCTCGCATCTCATTGTCATATTTTAAGAAAAAGCTGATAGCGATAACTTTCGCAATAATACCGTAAATGACCATCATAACTGGCAATACAGATAGTGAAATATCCAGTTCAGCTTTGTTTAAATTGACGATGACTAATGCAGGTAACGTCACATTCAGCACTAATTTAGCCAGTACTTGATTATCTTCTTCTTTTAAAATATTGATACGTTTGAGTAAATACCCAAGCGCAATCAATATAACAATGACTGCGAATTTGCCTGTCATAAGTCACCCTTCTTTCTCTATTATCATTGAGACATTCATTCGTCATGAAATGTCATTTCTCGGTAATTACATCTCTAATCTTTCCATGATATACTATTATTATTGATAATAAAAATCAATAAGGTGGTGTATCTTTTGGATTTAGAAAGTCAATTAGCAGAATTAAAACAAGATTACGTACGTCTGCAAGACGATTTGGAAAAGCGTGAATCAACAGGTCAAGAAGTCGATCCATTGATTAAACAGCTTGAACAAATCGAACATGAAATCGCACACGTCCGTTCACAAATAAAACAGCAATAAAATCGACATCTTGAATAGAAACACGCCATGATTCAACGTGTTTTGTGATTATCAGAAAGGAAGTACACGCGATGCAACTCTATCTATTATTACTACCCGTTTTGTATTTATTTGTAAGCTATATCAGTATTTATAAAATGAATACAATCTACAGTAGTGTTTTACGTATGGTCATGGGTGGATTACTCATCCTTATTGTCGCAATGATTAACTTAACAGTTCCTCCAGTAGCATGGTGGGAGTTTGCGGTCATTGTGATGCTTGTAGGTAATGTGGAGATTACAGCCTTCAAGTATTCAAAAGGCGATCAAAAAGGTGTCTTCTTATTAAATGTGATGACCCTTTTAATTTTCGTGATCAGTACTATTTTAACATTTGTATTATATTAAGAAAGAAAAGCCCCTCAGCTGCGTATTATACGAGCTGAGGGGCTTGTTTGGTTTATTTGGTAACTTTGATACCTTTTTTGTAAACTATTTTTTGTTCCTGTAATGCTTTAATGTCTTCTAATGGGTTATGGTCTAGAATAATAAAATCAGCAAGTTTGCCTTCCTCAATTGAACCTACTTGGTTATCAATTTTAAGTAGTTTTGCTGCATTAATTGTTGCAGCTTGAAGTGTCTGTAAATTAGTCGCACCTGTACGTGTCATTAATTCCATTTCAAAAGTAGAATGTGTATCAAAATTATTCATAGCTGTACCCGAATCTGTACCCATTGCTAATTTAATTCCTGCTTTAGCTGCTTTACCGATACTTTCAAAATGCGCTTTTTCAATATCTAACGATTTTTGAACCATAAAATCTGGTAATAATTCTTGATTTTGATTAATCGCATATGGCGCAATCAGTGTTGGCACGATAAACGTTTCGTGATCTAAACATAATTGAATTGTTTCATCATCCAAGAATACAGCATGTTCAATCGAATCTACACCCGCTAAAATCGCATTTTTAATACCTTCTGTCCCTTGTGCATGTGCACAGGCTGTTCGCCCTTTATGATGGGCTTCTTCGACTGCAGCTGTTAATTCATCTAATGACAATTGAACATCATGTGGTGTTTCACCACTAAATGAAACACCTCCTGTTGCCATTAATTTAATATTTCCAGCGCCTTTTTTTAATAATTTTCTAGCAAATTTACGCACCTCATCAACACCATCAACTTCGTAGCTGCCTTCACAGAAGTGACCGCCAGTCATGGTCAATGGGCTGCCTGAAGCAACAATACCTGGTGCCAACAATTCACCTTGCTGTTCTAATTTAGCTAGTTCTAAATCTACATCATAAATTGAACCGACATCTCTAATATATGTTACCCCATCGCTCAATAAATCACTTAAATTCTTTAACGCCATATAAGTTGCGGTAACCGGATTACTATCTGGTGATCCTAGCTTCGTTACTTTACCATACGGATCAGCAACGATATGTGTATGCGTGTTAATTAAACCAGGTACTACAAATTGTCCTTTTAAATCAACCGTCTCATCAGCTTTATCGCTTGAACTAACAAATTTTCCCGTTTCAGAATCAACTACAAAACTTTGATTATCTACAAATGTTTCTCCATTAAAAAGTTGTGCATTTTTAAATAATACTTTTACCATTCAACTCTACCCTTTCCTTACAATAATTTAAGAAATAGTGAAGCGATTATAATAGAAGCGACAGATACCGTCGCAAATCCGCCCACTAACATTTTCGGCATCATATAATCGATTAAGACATTGCGTGCTTTCTCATCTTTCGTTAAATTGTTGACGACTTCATTCGTTAAAATATAATCAGCTGGGAAGCCGAACAATGCAGTTAACGCTGTCGCAAATGCCATATCTTTGCTCATCTTTAATGGTTTAGATAATAAAGATGAAGCAAGATACATACCTAAAATACCTAATGCGATCAAAACCAGAATTAATATCATGATTCCACTTAATACTTTCGGTGTTGTCATACTAAGTTGCGAGAATACAAATGCTAATAAACCATACATTAACCAATTAAACACTTTGGCTTTATTTAAAATTTGCTTTTCTAAAAAGCCGATTTGATGGAAAATAACCCCTAATACTAAGGCAATAACATTCCCATTAATTGCTTTGTTTGTTGCCTTTTCGAGTAGTACTGCAAGTACCGCAACCAATGCTACTTTTGCAAGTAAAAATGCAGGTGTTTGAAATTTCTCACTTTTTAAAAAAGTCGGCTTTTTCGTTAATGTTTCATCGGCTTCTTGACTCAACTCTGCATTCTTAAAATCAAGCTTTTGATTATCATATTGCTTTAATAATCGTTTCCCTTCTCTTTTCAATACAACAGATGTTAATGGATAACCAATAATACTATGTGTGATATACATTGCGACAGGAATTGCAACTAAAGTCGTTAACCCCTCTGCTTTTAACCCATCTGACATCAGTGCTACAGAAATAACACCTCCTGTTAATGGTGGCACAGCAGCAACAACTGTATGCCAATCAAATAACAATGTTCCGATTGTCAGCGTTAAAACCATAGTACCGACTACTCCTGCTAAAGCAACTACAACTGCTCTCCATTGTGCAGCAAGTTGTTTCAAATCCATCATTGTACCTAAATGAACAAGTAATAACGGTACTGCTATAGCAACAAATTCTTTACCAAATGATGCTTGGTTAACAATATCTTTAGGTAAGAATGTCCAAAATCCAATCGTGAAAAGCGCAGCTGTAATAAATACAGAAGGTATGTATGCTTTCGAAAAATTAGATCCCCACTCCCCAATGAATATAAAAACCATTACCACCAAAAATGCGATTAATAACTCCATATGTTACCTCCAATTCCATTCCTCTTATATTTATCCAATTATAAAACCTTTGAATGAATATGTGAAGATAACATTCAAATTTTTCTGAATTATTTGAGTATATTCATTATTATAATGTACAACTACTCTCATAATAAAAAACGCACTCCCTGCTTATATGCAGAAAGTGCGTAGAAATCAGATGCTATTTAAATTTTAAACTTAATTCTCTTTTTTACGTTTTGAGCTAAACATATGTGTTACTTTATCTTTCAGCGTAAATAGAATTTCATAAATAACTGGTACTACTATCAGTGTAAGAATAGTAGAAGAAACCAATCCGCCTATTACAGTTGCGGCTAAACCTTTGGAAATCAAGATAGAGCTGTCTTGTCCGAATAACATCGGTACAAGTGCGCCAATTGTCGCAAGTGCTGTCATTAAGATTGGACGTATTCTCGTTCCGCCCGCTTCTAACAACGCTTCTTTCATTTCCATACCTTTATGCTCATTATTGATAACTCGGTCTATGAGTACAATCGCATTGGTTACGACAATACCTATTAACATTAAGACACCAATCATACTTGGTACAGAAAGTGTTTCTCCTGTGAATACTAAAGCTAATACTACCCCAATTACAATGTAAGGAAGTGAAAATAGGATGGTAAATGGTGCTAAGCCGCCTTTGAATGTTAATACGAGTACAAGATAGACAATTACAACTGCCGCAATCATTGCTAGACTTAATTGCGTCATCGCTCTATTAATGTCATCTGTCGCACCGCCTGAATTGATTTTAACATTCGCTGGTTTATCGACTTTATTTACTTTATCCATCACTTTCGTTGAAATACCGCCGACATCTTTACCGCTGATTTTACCTGTTACAGTTGTAGTATAATCGCCATCTTCTTTAATCAACTTACTTGGTGTTTGTGTTGATTTTAATGTTGCGATATCTTTCAGTTGAACCATTTTTCCTGTCGGTGTCGGAATTTCAAGATTGTTTAATTTCTCTTTGGTCCAGTTCGTTTGTTTTTCTTTTTCAACTTTTACATCGACTTTATGCCCTTCTTCATTAATCGTTGTCAGTGTTGTTTCTGGAATATTTTGATTTAAGCCCATTGCTAATTGACCCGCTGACAAGCCTTTTTCGGTTGCTTTGTTTTTATCAACATCAATTGTGTATTGGTCATAGACTTCAGTTAAATCGGATTTAACGTTCACTACACCTGATGTTTGTTTCATTTTATCTTCGATTGCTTTCACTGTGTCTTTGATTTCATGACCTGATGGACCAGATACTTTGACTTCAATTTCATTATTGCCGCCGCCAGTACCCATGTCTAAGTATTTCCATTCGCCTTCTTGTTTAAAGCCTGCGATATGTTTTAATACTCTGTCTGGTTCTGTATCAAAGTTTTTCGTATCACTCGCATATTCAATCATCACAGCCATATTGTTTGTACTGCCTGTCGGATCAATTGGTGATGCGCCACCTAGTGAATACTGAACTTTCTTCACTTTATCTTTACTGTTAAGATATTTTTGAACTTGTTCAGCATTTTTTAGTACTTGTTCTTTTGTTTCACCAGGTTTTGGTGTATAAGTCAACGCCATGAATTTATCTTCACCTGTGGAAATAAAGCTCGTTCCTATTTTCGCAGCACCTAATCCGATACTGCCGATTAAAATAACAGTCGTTATAATTAAGACAATCCATTTATGGTTTAACGACCAATTCAATACTTTTTTGTATCCTCTGCCTACTGCACCTAACGAACGTTGACGTTTTTGTTTGATACCATTTTTAAAGAATGTTGAAGCTAATGCCGGCACAATAGTGATAGACACTAGTAATGACGCTAATAAACTAAATGTAATTGCGAGTGCGAATGGTCTAAACATCTCCCCGACTGAACCAGCCACAAAGACTAATGGTAAGAAGACGACAATCGTTACAAGCGTAGAAGACATAATTGGTTTGAATACTTCAGCTGTCGCGCTGATAACCAAGTTGTCTCCGCTCTCTCGCTCTTTCGGGTCGGACATCCGTCTATATATATTCTCAATAACAACAATAGAGTCATCAATTACACGTCCGATTGCGACGGTTAATGCACCTAAAGTCAAGATGTTCAATGAGACATCTGATAACTTCAAGGCAATCATCGCAATTAATAACGACATTGGAATTGAAACGACTGAAATTGCTGTTGTTCTGATGTTACGTAAGAATAATAAGATGACAATAATCGCAACTATCGTACCAAGAATCGCTTTTTCAAGCATTGTATAAATAGAATCTTGGATTGGTTTTGCGGTATCCATAATCTTAGTTTGTGTTAAATCTTTATTATCTTTCACAAACGCTTTAATTTTCGCATCTGTATCTTTTTTCACTTGAACAGTATTGGCATCTTGTGCTTTTACGATTTGAACATCAATCGCATCTTTACCGTTCGTTCTGGATATTGACTCACGTTCTTGTCCGATTTTTACATCGGCGATATCTGAAAGTTTCACCATGTCATTACTTTGTGGTCCTTGTGAACCTTGTGACATCATTGAACTTTCATCTGACCCAGATTGGCCTTGTTCTCCTTGTGCTGCGCTGACAGGAATTACAAAGTTTTTCAATGCATCTGCTGAAGTGAATTCTCCATTCACTACAATGGATTTTTCTTTTTTACCGAATTGGAATAAACCTAAAGGTGTTTTGCCAGAAGCATTTTTAATATAGTCCTCCACACCTTTAGCACTCATACCACGTTTTTGTAATTCGCTTTGTTTGAATTTAATCGTTGCTTGACGTGCAGTTTGACCGTTCATTTGTACATTTTGAACACCGTCAACAGTTTCTAATTTCGGAATGAGTTGTTTCTCAATCGCTTTCGTCGCTTTCTCTAAATTTCCATTTTTATCTGAAAATGAATAAACAACTACAGGGAATGCATTCATACTATTCCTCATTAATTCAGGTTCCCTTGCATCCTCCGTGAGTTTAAGTTTATCAATTTCTTTCTTTAATGCTTCTTCAGCCTTATCCATATCTGTACCATCTTCATAGCTGACTTGGACCATAGAAACATTTTCTAACGATTGGCTTTTGACATTTTCGACATGCGCCATGCCTCTGATCTGATTATCTATTTTATCACTGATATCCTCTTGCACTGTCTGAGGTGTGGCACCCGGTAAGACAGTATTGACAGATATCATCGGTTCTTCTACATCAGGCAATAATTCTAAACGCATTTTTACACTGGAATAGACACCGCCCAAGATGACTAATACAACCATTAAAAATACAGCGAATTTATTGCCTAAAGAGAACTTCAGCAAACGATTAATCATGCGCTCTTTCCTCCTCATTTCTCGTTACTTTAAATTTAACACACTCCGCCTTAAAAGGTCGTTGATTTCACTCAACATTTTAGGTTTTTCCAAGAAAAAAGATTGAGACCAATATTAGTCTCAACCCCTTTATCTATACTTATGAAAATATGTTGTCTAACCGTATTATTTTCTGCCTTTTATTTTGCGAGAAACTTTGATTTTAGCTTTTGTTAATGCTGGTTTTGCTTTTTCAATCATATAATACAATGGTTTATTTAAGACATAATCAAACTCACCGATTTTTTCACTTAAATACGTACCCCATGTTTTCTTAAATGCCCATAAACCATAATGTTCTGAGTCTTTATCCGGGTCATTATCTGTACCGCCGAAATCATATGTTGTAGCGCCTTTTTCACGCGCATAACGCATCATTTCAAACTGCATATGATGGTTCGGCAAGAAATCACGATAATCATTTGAAGATGCACCATATAAGTAATATGATTTGTGGCCACAGAACATAAGCAGTGCGCCTGATAAATAAACACCTTCTGGCTCACGTTGGTATAGTTCTTCCATTTGATCGATTAATTTTTGGTTACGCGCAATTTTAGCTTCAGCATCTTTGATTTTATTCAACGTCTTTTTATCTTGTTTCTTTTGTTTCAGACGTTCAATATCTTGTTCAACTTTTGCATTTTCACCTTTTAACTCTGCCAATACAGGTTTTGGTTCTAATTTAACCAAGAATAACTCTGCGTCGCCGTCAGGATGTAATGCATCGTAAATATTTTCAAAGTAGCTGATATCACGTGTTAAGAAACCATCACGTTCCCCAGTAATACGCATCAAGTCTGCGAAGATTTTAAGTTGATCGCGACCTGCACGTTCTACTTTCGTTCCACGTTTTAATGATAAACGTACTTTTGAACGGTTACGACGTTCAAAGCTTTGAATCAATTCATCATCTGTTTTATCAATCGGTGTAATCATTGTCATACGTGGTTGAATGTAATCTTTTGATAAGCCTTCTTTGAATCCTTTATGTTTGAATCCTAATTGTCTTAAATTACCTAAAGCATCCCCTGCTTTATCCACTTCTACATCTGGATCGATTTTAATCGCATAGGCTTTTTCATCTTCAGCAATTTCTTTTGTGTATTGAAGGAGGGCTTCGATGACTGCTTTATCATCATAATCTGCGACGAACCCTCTAGAGACATAACAAAGTGTATAAGGTAGTTTCGGTATTTTCTTGAATAATAATTGACCGACACCTTTAACTTTTCCATCTTCACCTACTGCGACACGTCTAGAGTACCAACCAGTCAGCTTTTTCGTTTCTGCCCATTGTGTGAGTTGAAGCAAATCACCATTGGGATGAGATTTAACAAATGCATCATGTTCTTGGTTCGTGATATTCATCTTTTCCATAAAATAAAAATCTCCTTTATTTTCCTTCCACTATCTACTTATTATACAATGAAACTAAGTGACTTTCATGTCGTATCCTCACGTAACCCTATAAACTATAAAGATTCAGAGGTGAAAAGTGTGAGAAATATCTTTTTAATTATCATGATTGTTTTAAATATCATTGTGATTAGTATAACATTAGTCAACCATGTTCAAATAGACAATCTCAGCTTGCGTGTATTCTTTACCGCATTTTCTATAGTAACTGCTGTTTATCTTGTCTTATTGCGTAAATCACATGTTGATATGTGGCTAGCAATTATCTTATTCTTAATCGCTTTAACTTATGCGATTATGATTGCGAACGCAGTTTATCATTATGTGTACTAAATTTTAAGGTTCGAAGTGATAAGCTCCACCGCGTGTCACGATATGATAAGGCGTTTCGGCGGTTGTATCTTGAATCACAATCGCATACTTGTCTTTACGTCCTGATTGAATACGATATTCAATCGCTTCATCAGGCAATTTTAAAGTTGTGATTTCTTCATCTTCAGATACCACTTCCATACCAAACCAATCCCGCCATTGATTGACCACTAACGCTTGTTGTGTGGTTTGAATTTCAATGGCTTTTATTTTGAATTGCGGTTGAAATCTATTTTCTAACGCCTCAACACGTTCTTCTTCTGACTTATTCCACTCTATAAAGAACGGCGGTTTCAATTTCGCATCCGGCTGATTCAAATATAATAAACGCCAAGACGTTTGTTCACCTTTTTTATTTTCTCGGCCCATTTCAATTGGTCCTACGACATCTAACCCTTTCGCTTCAAACTCTTCTTTGAGTTTATCTAAATCATTTGTACGTAAGGCGATTGCTTTAAAGCCTTGTTCGAAATTATCTTGTACGATTTTCGCAACGAAAGATACACGTCCTTCATTCGATTTAATAACCTTCTTCAACTTTTCTTCATCGTTTACACCGATAATTTCAATATAAGCCAAATCTGTATAAACCAATTTATTATATGTACCATAGCGATTGTGTAAGCCACCCGGTGATAACTTCATTACTTCTCCTGGATACTCAAACTCATCAATATGCTTGATATAATGGATGATATGATCAAATTTCAACTGAACCATTTAGACCATCCTCTCTTCATTTTTCTTCATCTTATCAAATTATGAATCGAATTGCCTTTTGAAAGACTAATTTCAAAAAATCTCTTGATTTTTATTTGAGAATTTTCTACAATAGTAAAGTAAATTAGTTAGCTTAGCTAACCTTTTTAACGAAATCAATCAATTACCCTGCAAAAAAATCAAACTGATTTCGTTTATATATGAGGTTGTGACGTTTTACTGAGGTCTCAACCTCTATCTTAATTTAAGGAGCTACAACATGGAAATCAATCAATTATTTAATAGCTTTACTGAATTATATAGACCTTATGTAAAAAGCGTTCAACCTTTACTTGATCAGTATCAGCTACATACTGCTCAATTTTTAGTTCTAAAGGATATTTACTTACATGAACCGACAACACTTGTCGAAATTTCTAAACGTCGTTGTATTGAAAAACCATCAACACGTAAATTATTAAAAGTGTTACATGAACACGACTTGCTGACTGTTACACCAGGGGAAGATAAAAGACAAAAACTATTAAGTCTGACGGATAAAGGTAATCAGATTTACCACGAAGTCATCGAAAAAGTAACAGCACTTCAACAACAAATCGTTGAAGAAGCGGGTCTTAGTCAAGATGATATCGAGCAAACCATTCGAACGCTCAAAGCTATCAAACATCAGTTTTAAGGAGGGATTTCGCGTGGATCATTCTCAACACGCACCAATATGGACTAAAAGTTTCAATATGAACTTTATCGTCAACTTCTTCGTTTATCTTTGTATGTACCTGTTAATCGTTGTCATTGCAGGCTACAGTAAAAACGAATTTGGCGCTTCAGATAGTTTATCCGGATTAGTAACCGGATTATTTATTGTCGGCTCATTAATCGGCCGTTTTATTACAGGAAAATATGTCAATGCGATGGGACCTAAACGTACATTAATTATAGGATTGATTTTTCTTATCGTAACGCAAGCCCTTTACTTTATAGAAGGTTCATTAGGTTTCTTAATGTTTACCAGATTAATTAATGGTGTTGCGACAGCAGTTGCGACTACTGCGACAGGAACAATAGCTGCGTACATCACACCACCTGAACGTAAAAGTGAAGGTATCAGCATGTTCTCTCTCAGTTTAGTTCTCGGAACAGCTGTCGGACCTTTCTTTGGTTTATTATTATCAAATCAATACTCCATTGATGTCTTATTCGCTTTATGTTTAGTATTAGGCATCATTGGTTTAGCTTTATCATTCTTCATTCATATCAATTTTGAAACAACTAAAGTTTCTGAAACTCAACCATCAAAAGGTTTCAGCTTAAGTCAATTTATCGCTAAAGATGCAGTACCGATTGCGATTGTAATTTTAGTAACTGGTGTGACTTACTCATCTATTCTGACATTCTTAAAATTCTTTGCAGAAGAGCGCAATCTAGTCGCAGTTTCAAGTTACTTCTTTATTTTCTATGCCTTAACATCATTAGTCACACGTCCAATTACAGGTCGTTTAATGGATAACAAAAACGAAAACGTTGTAGTTTATCCATCTTATTTCTTCTTACTTATCAGCTTTGTGCTTTTATTCTTTGCACATTCAGGCTGGATGTTATTACTTGCAGGTGCAGCGTTAGGTGTAGGTTACGGTAACTTATCATCACTTATGCAAGCTATTGCGATCAAAGTTACGACACCAGAAAAATATGGCCTAGCCACTTCTACTTTCTTTATCGGTATTGATTTCGGTATCGGCTTCGGCCCTTCTGTATTAGGTGTCTTCACTTCATCTATTACTTATGCACAACTTTATGGCTTCATGGCTATATTAACTATTATTACCGCAGGACTTTACTATGTCCTACATGGCCGCAAAGTAAAATATTTAGAACGTGCTTAATTATAAAAGTGCAGATCAAAACGGTCTGCACTTTTTTATATAATCCATCCTTTTTCAATAGCTTTTTTCCACGCATCAAAACGATTTTCTGTCTCCATTTTATCAATAATGACAGAAGTATAATTACGAACTGTCCCGTTTGAAAGAAAAAGCTTTTGTGCAATTTCTTTACTTGAATAACCATTGCCGATTTCTTTCAGTATTAATTGTTCTGAAGGCGTTAATGGATTTTTCTCATTAAAATATGTAGTCATCAGTGTTTCACTATATTCTTTTTGTCCTGCCATAACATTATGCATGGTCTGAATCAGTTCTTCTACGGAACGTTCTTTTAATACATAAGCATCTACATCATTTGCGACTGCTCTTTCAAAATAACCTGGTCTTTTGAACGTCGTTACAATAATGACTTTTGTATTTAACTTTGTTTCTCTTATTTTGTTCAATACTTCTAAACCTGTTAATTCCGGCATTTCAATATCTAGAATTGCAATGTCAGGCTGATTGGATTCAATCATTTGCCATGCCTCTGCTCCACTTGAAGTATCAGCAATAATGTTTATATTTCCATCCATCTCTATAAGTTGAACCATCGCTTTTCTCAGCATTTCTTGGTCTTCAGCTAGAACAACATTTATCATAAATTATCACCTCGTGGAATTCGAATCATTAATGTAACACCTTGTTCAGATTTTATTGTAACTTCACCATCTAATAATGCTGCACGCTCTCTTATACTATGCAGTGTAGCTTCAGGTTTACTGATACCTTTGCCATTATCACTAATTATCAACGTAATGATGTGTTGCGCTTCTTTTAATGTACCAGTTACTTTTGTCGCATGTGCATGTTTAATAATATTATTGACCGCTTCTCTCAATAGCATAGCTAATATAGACTGTTGTCCTTTATTTAATGTTCTAGCAATGGATTGTCCCTCAAAATCAAAAGTAATATCTGCTTGTTTTAATAGTTGATCTACAGACTTCACTTCTTCTTCAAAATCTTGAAATTTCAGGTGTTCTACAATAGTTCTGACTTTATTTAATGCCTCTTTAGAAAGTTGATTAACTGCTAACATTTCCTCTTTGGCTTTTTCTGGATTTTGATCTATCAACTTAGAAGCAAGCTCAGATTTTATGCTCAAACTGGCAAATACATGACCTAACGTATCATGTAAATCTTGGCCGATTCTTTGACGTTCTTGTTCAGCAATCAATAAATTGATGTGACGATTTTTCTCTTTCATTTGCGCCCTTACTTTTTTATTTTCGATAACTCTAAAGTTAATGAACAACGAAATGATTACAACAAGAATCAGTACGACAACTATTGGTAAAGCTTTTGGAAGTAAGTATAGTGAAAGACCAGATGCGATGAGTAAAGCAATATAAAATAATATACTTTCCACTGACTTTACAGTCGCTTCATAAACATATGGCAACACATAAGAACCAAAAAAGAAAAACATGATAAATGTGCTGCCCATTGCCCAACAAAAATAAAGTGTGCCGATCAAATAAATCATCCATACAATCAACCGCTTCACTTTAAACTGATAAACATCAGATAAAATTAAAATACCATAATTAATTATGAATACAGCAATCACTATAACAGCAATTACTTTAGGTCCTTTGATGTCTTGATAAAATAAAGCGATAATTGGAAACAACAAGTAGATAAAACTCGCAACGCCCATTGGGTTTCCTTTTATTTTTCTAAGCAAAAAAGACATTACATCACGTCCGATTTCTTTTGAATAACTAAAGCAATGATTATAAATAGTATACAATACCCCAAAAGAAAACCAAGTGCCGCTATATTAATCGTTTGATGCTGAATAAAATCTAATCCTAGCTGTTTTAATCGGTAGGTCGGCATATATCGAGAGATAGAAGCTAGCCATTGAGGAAACAAGCTAATAGGAAACCATAATCCACCCACAATCGCTAAAACAAGATACAATAAATTACCTATACTACTTGCTTGCTTCACATCTTTATGTTGTGCCAGTAATAACCCTATGGACAAAAATAAACTGGATCCAATCCATAATAATAATCCTGATACTAACCATTCATAAAGAGACATATGAATGTGTCTAATCATTCCTCCAACACTAAACATCAGAATAATTGAAAATAAAAAAAGACTCATGATTTTGAATACTTTAGCTACATAATATTTAATGGGTGTCATCGGTGTCGCAAAAAGTTTTTTCTGCCATCCGTTTTGTTTATCCTGTACTAATTCAACAGGGAAGGTCAACAAACAATAACTAGTTAAACTAAAGACCGTCATACTCATCAAACTTTCTTTATAAATTTGATTGGCTTCTGATTGTGGTACTTTAGTTAATGAAGTGAAAATCAAGAAAAATACTAACGGCATCCCTACTGAAAGAATAAGATATATTTTTTGTCGCAAAGTGATTGTCCAATCTAATTTCAAATATTTAAAAATCATGATAGAATCTCCCCTTCACTTTCAAATACATAATCTTCTAATGAACTTTTCTTAATTTCTAACTCATTTAAATCTATATCTATTTCAATCAATTGTTGTAAAACTTTTTGAACCTCATCTGTTTTGATTTGAAGTTCACTTTGATCCTTTTGATAACTTAATTGAGTTTTATTTTGAATGATTGACTCAAATTGTTCAGGTAGATATATCGTTGATGTTTTATCAAGGTGTTTTAATTGTGAAGGTGAACTATCATTCATTATCTTTCCTTGTTTCAATACGATAACGCGATCCGCAACCTTCTCTACTTCTTCAATATAATGCGTCGTATATAATATGGTAATACCTCGAGCCTTCAAATCATTTATGATGTTCCAGAAATAACGTCTTGTTTTAGCATCCATTGCAGACGTCGGTTCGTCTAAAAATATTAATAAAGGTTGTCCTGTTAACATCAATATAAAATCTAATAAACGTTGTTGACCTCCAGATAATTTAGTCGCGTATTGATTTAATTGTTTATCAGTAAACTGGGTCAATGTTTTAAACTTGTTGTAATCTAACGCTTTTTTATAAACCGATGAATAAAACGCATAGAGTTCTTTTACTTTGACCCATTCATTAAAGATTGATTTTTGAAATAATACGCCGATATTATTTTGTATAGCAGAATCCCTTTCAATACGCCCTTCATCTGGAACTAAATTACCTAAAATCAAATCAATCAATGTGGACTTACCTGCTCCATTTACGCCTATTAAAGCGATACATTCTCCTTCTTTTATTTCAAATGAAACATGATCTATTGCTTTAGTATTGTGGAATGATTTAGTTACACCGTTTACTTTTATCATTTAATCACCTCTTTATTTCCTTGATTTAATGATATATTTTTAAAAATTGTAAACATAGTAACGTTTGTCATAAATTCTCTATGACATTTGTCATTTTCTTGTTTTATACTTTTAGCACTTGAATCAACTTTTCTTTCAACATATTCAATTTCGGTTCATAATTTCCGTGATAACGCACTTTTTTTACTATTATAGTAAATTAAAGAGAATAGATTTATATTGAAATTCGTTATATAATATAATAAGTAAAACAATTATTATTCCTGGGGGAATACAACTATGAAAGGGCAAGAGGAGGAATATCAATGTCAAAGACAATTGATCATTTAATTGAGACAGAATGTAAACTTAGCCAGATTAAATATTGGCTAAAAGCAGAACATCATCTTACCATGGAGGAGTTCATTATTTTATACCGCTTCAATGGTACTGACAAAATTACAGGTAAAGTATTGAGGGATACCCTCCATTACGACATGAAATGGAATACGAGTAAAATTGATGTATTAATAAGAAAACTTTATAAAAGAGAACTGATCGCAAAAGAGCGTTCAGAAACTGATGAACGCCAAGTCTTTTATTTATTAGATAAGACACAACGTGAATTCGTCGCATCTGTCATCAAAGAATTTGAAACCTTCGCAAAGTAATCATTATGAAAAAGCACGCCTTTCCGAAAAAAATCAGAAAGACGTGCTTTTTATTATATATTTCATTCGACTTAACCGCCGATATAGTTCATATTAATTTTCTTACGTCTGCGATTTGCGACCGTTTGTTCAGTTCGTTCATCTGAATATCTGTCATCACGAATATGCCATAACTCTTCGAATTTCGCTTGTAATTCATCGTCCGTTTTACCAGAACGCATAAATTCTTTGACGTTAAATCCATCGACTGTGCTGAATAAGCAGCCATAGAATTTACCATCAGAAGATAAGCGTGCTCTCGTACATGTTGAACAGAATGACTGAGAAACACTCGTAATTAAACCGAACTGTGCTCCGTTATCTTTGTGACGATAATATTTTGCGACTTCACCATAATATTTCGGTTCAACCGCTTCAATATCAAATTCATCTTCGACCATCGCAAGCATCTCATCTTTTGTGACAACTTTACTGAAGTCCCAGCCATTGTCATTACCGACATCCATAAACTCAATAAATCTTACAACAATATTTTTGTCTTTGAAGTACTGAATCATTGGGATGATTTGGTCATCATTGATACCTTTTTGCACAACAACGTTCACTTTCACTTTAAAACCGATTGAGACTGCATAATCAATTTGTTCTAGAATGGTATCTGCTTTGATATTACGGTTATTGATAGATTGGAATAATTCGTTATCAATAGCATCTAAGCTGACATTGATACGTCTTAATCCGGCATCATAAAGTTTTTGTCCATGTTTTTTCAACAATAGACCATTGGTAGTCAGACCAATATCTTCTACACCGTCAATTTCATTAAGAGCGGTAATTAATTTATATAAATCTCTACGCATTAAAGGTTCCCCGCCAGTGATACGAATCTTCTTCACACCTAGGCGAGTATATACGCGAGCAATTCTTTCCATTTCACTAAAAGTCAATAATTCATCTTTGGGTAAAAAGACAAAGTCATCGCCGAAAATTTCTTTAGGCATACAATAATCACAGCGGAAATTACAGCGATCTGTCACGGATAATCTTAAGTCACGAATCGGGCGACCTAATTTATCTGTTATTTGTTTTACCATCTTTTGACCCCCTTTTCTTTCTCTCTTATCGCTTGATACATCTCATCAAAGCGATTGATCTCTGACTCTGGCTAAATCATCTTGGTAGTTAATATTTTGGTACCAATCAGGTCTTGTATCAACCTCATGAACATCCAGCCAATCAGAAGCGACTTGGTTATAAACATGTTTCATACTATAATCATCAGATTCTAGTGCACGTGCAATGACTGGTAAACACGTCGGACTATAAAATGCGATAGTAGGAATCGGATACCCCTCTTCTTCATACCCCGCAATATCTAACTGGTCTTCAATGACATGCTCAACCATAAATTGATATAACGTGCTGACAGCTTTTTCTGTGATTAACGGTGTATCTACTGAAATCACAAAGAATAGTTCTGCTTCAAAATCTTGCTTCATTACTGAGTAGATGCCTGAAAGCGGTCCTTTCGCTTGATGTTCTTCATCATCTACGACCACTTTGACATCTTCAAATTGATCAGCCAATTCCGCACTAGAACTAATGATAATCTCATTAAACATATTGGCTTCATTCAAGGCTTCGATAATATGTTGATAAAACATTTTACCATTGAGCCTCGCAAATGCCTTAGGCGAACCAAAACGTTCTGAACGTCCGCCTGCTAAAATAATTGCTTTCACTTTCTTAACCTCCGCTTACCGGTGGAATCAACGCAACGACATCAGAAGGTTGAATCATTTCATCATTTGGCACAAATTCTTCATTCAAAGCGATTTGGAATTGTTTGCCGCTGATTTCTGGATACGTTTCAAATAAATATTTTTTAAACGCCTCTACTGTCATTTCATTCTCTAGTTCAAATTCTTCTGTACCTTTTTGTAAGATTTCTTTAATCTCCGCAAAATAAAGGACTTTCATTCTGTTTGCCCCCTTTCAATGGCATCTTCATGATAACCACGTTGATGACCGATCCATTGTGCGCCATCTTCCCATATTTCTTTCTTCCAAATCGGCACTACTTCTTTAATACGATCAATCGCATATTCATTTGCCGCATAGGCATCTTTTCTATGTGGTGAAGAAACTGCGATTAATACCGCAATATCGGAAATATGCAATGGTCCGATACGGTGAACAATGCTGACAATCGTGCCAGGCCATTGTTCGTTGATTTCATCGCCGATTTGAGCTAATTTTTTCTCCGCCATTGGCACATAAGCTTCGTACTCAAGATGTTCTGTACGAATGCCTTTTGTCCATTCTCTAACATGACCTGTAAAGACCACTACTGCACCCTGATGCGGTGTCAGTGTAAAGTCTCGATAAGGTTCTGTTTGAATCGGCTCAGTCACAACTTCAAATTGTTTCATTTTGACTCATCCTTTTTTCTATCGATAAAAGTTAATAACCACTTTTTAAAATGACTTAACTCTGTATTTTTTTGAAACGGTAACTTATATTGTACATGACTCAGCTCAGATAAAGAAACTAATTCCGCTTCATCTCTATAAATAATCACTTTATCATAATCCGCTTGTTTAAAGCCTTCAACCAGTAACACATCATAATCAATCGTGACCGCTGATTCAATAATGTGGGATAAAGTTTGTTCTGTTGTACGTGTGACTGTTTCTCTTAACGCATGACCTTGCACAATGCTTTGGTCTGCCCCTGCTTCAAAATGTTTCATATGATCGACTTCTGCTGCTTGTAAGGTAATATCTTCACTACCATGTCCATGATGTTTAATCGTCACTACACGATAACCTTGTGCTTTCAGAAACTTAACTGTTTCTGCCATCAAGGTTGTTTTGCCAGAATTTTTATATCCCACAATTTGTAAAATCATAGTGCTAATTCCTCTTCAAAGGTATCTGTTTCAGTCAGAATGACATCCACTGTGTAGCCTTTTTCAAAGCCGCGTGTACCGCTCGGCAACATAATCATCGCATTACTGTGTGCAATCGCGACAACCGCACCTGATTTGTTAAAACCAGAAGGTACTACTGTTGTTTGTAAACCATTTAATGTAGCTTTTGCACGAATGAAACGTGTGAATGGATTGGCTTTTTTGAAGTCTTCCATCAATGTGGCTTTTACAACTTGAGGGAAACGTTCAATCGCGCCCATCATATTTAAGACTGCTGGTTTTACGAATAATTCAAATCCTGTATAGCACGCAGATGGATTCCCTGATAAACCAAATAAATATTGATTATTTGCGACAGCAACTGTTGTGACACTGCCTGGACGCATTTGTACTTTATTGAATAATACTTCTGCACCGATTTCTTTATAGATAGCTGGTAAATAGTCGAAGTCACCAACAGATACACCGCCTGTTGTGATGACCATATCATGAGAAGCAAGTGCTTCTTTAACGACTGCTAAACTGCTGTCGAAATCATCTTCTTGAATTTTATAAACTTCACAGTCTAAGCCGAATTGATTTAGTAAGCCTTGAATCATCGGTCCATTAGAATTACGGATTTTACCTGGTTCTAATTCATCACCGACATCTAATAACTCACTGCCTGTCGCAATAATAGCTGCAGAGGGTAAGCGACGTACGGGCACTTCTGTATAACCGAAGGTCGCAAGTACTGCGATAGCCCCAGCATTAATACGTTGGCCTTCTTTTAATACGACATCTCCGACTTCTGTTTCCTCACCTTTTAATGAAACATTTTCATTATGTTCGAAGGTTTTACGAATCGTAAATGAATGTTCACCTTCACGTGTTTGTTCTAACATCACAACTGCATCTGCACCTGCTGGAATTTCTGCACCTGTCATAATACGGACAGCTTGGTTCGGTCCGACTGTTTTATCTGACACACTGCCTGCACCGATGTGATCAATGACTTCAAATTCAATACGGTTGTCACCGCTTGCATCTTTTGTATCTTCACTTCTTAACGCAAAGCCGTCATAAGGTGATTTATTAAAACGTGGAATTTCATACGTTGCCACGATATCTTCAGACAGTATATATCCTAAACTGTCATTTAAAGGCACTTGTTGTGTTTCTGTACGAAATTCTTGTGCTACCACACGTTTGATTGCTTCTTTTACCGCAATTGGATTTCTTTTTTCAACTGGCATAAACTATCTGCTCCTAACATCTATTTTATTTCATGCTATAATGTCTAAGCGAGGAGGAATAACATGTCTGAATTTACTCATATCAACGCTCAAGGTAATGCGAAAATGGTCGACGTTTCTGATAAAGACATCACAAAACGTGTTGCGACTGCACATTCAAGCATTACTGTTAACGAAGCGATTTACAAGCAAATTGTAGAACATACAAATAAGAAAGGTAATGTGCTGAATACTGCCCAAATCGCGGGAATCATGGCAGCTAAGAATACCTCTACGATTATTCCTATGTGTCATCCGCTCTCACTGACTGGTATCGATATTGCCTTTGAATGGGATACAACATCGTCATATACACTTAATATTGAAGCTACAGTCTCTACATCAGGTAAAACCGGTGTAGAAATGGAAGCTCTCACAGCCGCTTCAGCAACGGCTTTAACCGTTTACGATATGACCAAAGCACTTGATAAAGGGATGGTCATCGGCGAAACTTACCTTATCTCAAAATCTGGCGGAAAATCCGGGGATTACCGCAGATCATAAACTATTGTTGTTCATGTTTTACCCTTTTTATAGGTAAACATGAACTTCACAACAGCACTACGGAACCATTGACGTTGTGATTTTACTGTCACAACGTACAATCGTTCCGTTTTTTTCATGTTACTCCTATTATATAATGCGAATTCTTTAAGTTAAATAGGCTGAATGGATGAAAAAACTGATGAAATCTTATGAAATCAGTGATTGGCTTCAGTGTTTTCCCTTATTCAATCAAACAGTACAGTGAAGAAGCGGTTAGTCTTCTACCTGAGTAAAATCTAACCGCTTCTTCTTGCATTTTATTTTGTTAATTCATGAATGAGATGATTCAATTCAGGTTTAATTAATTTTTCAATCGCTAATCTCACCGCACCAGATGAACCTGGCAATGAGAAAATCAATTGTTCACCTACTGTACCGCCGACAGCACGTGATAATAAAGCACGTGTTCCCACATCTTCAGCATAACTTAAATATCTGAATAACTCTCCGAAACCTTCAATTTCTTTTGTTAATAAAGGAGTTACTGCTTCAATCGTCACATCACGTTGTGCGATACCTGTACCGCCCGTTGTAATAATGACATCCACATCTTCATTCAACCATTGTTGTACTTGTTCAGTAATCGCTTGTTTATCATCTTTGACGATTGTGTAATGATCATCTGTAATTTCCACATTAATCTCTGATAATAATTCTTTAGCTAAATTAC
>NZ_KV837015.1:120893-149227 GCF_001838465.1 Staphylococcus sp. HMSC061G12 | reverse complement strand
ACCTTTATCTGTTTCTTTTGTTCTTGTATCAGACACAGTTAAGACTGCTGCGTTGATGGTTCTATCTAATTTGACATTCACGTGTTCATTTTTCATTCATTAGGCCTCCTATGTGATTTACTCAACCGAGTAATTGGTTCATTAATTTAATCGCTTCTTCAGGTTTTGTCATGCCATGTATCAACATGCGTCCGCCTGAGAAACTGACGATTCGATGATTGTTGAATTCGAAGCGAATCATATAAGGGTTCGCATGATACTTAATATGATGCGTTTCAAGATATTCCTTCAACATTTCCTGGGTAATATCCTCATTATTGTATTGAACTGTATCTCTTCCGCATAATGTCGCAAACTGTAAATCAGTATGATTTAAATGCGGATAGGTCGCATGTTCACTACACGTATGACAATCAGCTTTAAACATACGACTGAATCCGAATGTATAGTGTGTCCCTTCCCAAATATCACCATAAGTTAATTTAGGCGTAAAAGGTGTTTCAGTCAGGATTTTCAATGCATCACGTGTTTGTAAACTCGTGGTCATGGTTACCGCTGGTTGAATTACCCCTACTGTATCACACGTCATGTTAATGACTGGTAATTGCGGCATCAGACAATTGAAACACGGAGTTTGTCCAGGAATGAAAGCTGCTTCGATATATGTACTTTGTACAACCCCGCCATATATCCAAGGTATATTATATTTATACGCAAAATCATTCACTAATAAACGTGTATCGAAATTATCTGTCGCATCTAAAATTAAATCTACCTCAGTTCCATGCGTTTCTAGAAACTGGGGATTGACTTGAGCGATATGCGCCTCAATGATGACATCACTTCGGATTTCCTGCAGCTTTTCTTTCGCCGCAATCACTTTCGGCATCGCGTCTGTCGCATCTTGTTCTGTAAACAACATTTGACGTTGTAAGTTGCTGAACTCGATGTAGTCACGATCAACAATCGTTAACTGTTTAATGCCCGCTCTGACTAAACCGTCCGCAATGTGTGTTCCTAATGCACCCATGCCGATTATCAGCGCATGTTTTTGCGCAATTTTCTCTTGGCCTTCTCTGCCTATATGTTTAAACAAAATTTGTCTGGAATAACGTTCTGACATCTTTCGATTCCTTTCTTAAAGTGCATTGTCTTTATTATAAGACGAATAGAGACGTGTTACAATCGTTCGAATTGTAGTATGTCACCTAAAATCCGGTCATGCCAATAGAAGACAGACCGGATTGAAACTTTTTATTATTCAGCTGGTACAGAACTTAACGTTATAATTTCATCCGCCAATTGTTCTGCTTCGTAATTAGAATGTGTCACAAAAATAATCGGGATTTGCCATTCATCAAAGAGTCGTTTCACTAAACGCATACTTTCTTCTTTCGTCGCATCATCCAAACTAGAAAATGGTTCATCTAATAAAAGTAAATCAGGACGTGTGCTTAATGCACGTGCTAATGCGACGCGTTGTGCTTCCCCGCCTGATAATCGAGCTGGAAATTGTTTTTGTAAATAACTGATGTTTAATTGATGGATCAACGCTGTAATATGTTCAGAAGGTTGCGCCATAAACGTGATATTTTGAAAAACTGTCATATTCGGAAACAATTGATAGTCCTGAAATAAATAGCCTAAATGACGCTCTTGAATTTTAACATTCACAGATGATTGCGTATCCGTTAACACACGTTCGTTGACTTTGATATAAGCGTTATCTGCAGCCCTTAAGCCTGCGATCATATTCAAAACAGTCGTTTTCCCCACTCCTGAAGGTCCTCGTATCGCATAAATTTTAGGTACTGTATCTTGAATATCTAACTTCAGTAACTGTCCTTTTAACTGATATGTAATTTGGATGGTCAACATCTTAATCCACCTCCAAATAACGATCTTTGTTCATTAAGTTAATCGTACCAATAACAGTAATCGCAAATGCGACTAATACTAATACCCATAGCCAAGCTTGGTTCTCTTTGCCTTGTTCAACTAAGAAATAAATCTCTAAAGGCAACGTATTGGTTTTATTTGGAATATAACCCGCTACCATTAAGGTTGCTCCGAACTCACCGATTGCACGCGCAAATGCCATCATCACACCAGATAAAATAGCACGCTTTGATAGCGGTAAAATCAGTCTGAAGAAAATTTTATTTTCACTTGCACCCATTGTTCGTGCTGTATTCAACATTTTATGATTAATACCTCTAAAACCTTGAATCGTATGTTGATACATTAACGGAAAACTGACAATCACAGAGGCAATAATTGCACCAGTGATTGTGAATATGACAGGCATATGTAAAACATTTGTCATAAATGCGCCTACAGGGCTTCGTGGTGAGAAAACAATTAATAATAAGAACCCCATGACTGTCGGAGGTAACACAATCGGCAGGATAATAATACTCTCAAGAAGTGTCACAATACGTCCACGACGTCGATATAACAGTCTTGAAATTAAAATCCCAAGTACTGTTACAATAATCGTGCTGATTACAGCCACTTCAATTGATATCCAAAATGGCGTTAAATCAGGCATTTCCACTCCTCCTACGCTTCAAATTGATAATCTTTTAAGATTTGTTTCGCTTCATCTGATTTTAAGAACTCAATCCAAGCTTTCGCCGTCTTATTATCAGATGTTGTTCCGGCTTCATAAACAATCGGTTGTTTTAATTTCACCGATTCGATTTCTTTTACTTTATCATTTTTAGTTTTGTTTTTATATAAATCCGTTTTATAAACAAAACCAAGTTGCGCGTTCCCTTTTTCCACATAATTCAAGACTTGACGGACATCTTTCGCAAAGACAAGATGATCTTTAACGCTACTGTATAATCCATTGTCTTTTAAGTAACCTTCTGCGTATTTACCTGCAGGTACAGAGTTCACTTCGCCTATCGCAAGTTTTTGTCCATCTTTTAAATCTTTGACTGATTTTAAATCAGTGCCTTGTTCACCAATTAATACAAGTTGATTTCGCGCATAATCATAAGTGTTATCAGCTTTCTTCTTATCTTTTAACGCTTGGACATCTTTTGTGTTGGCTGACATAAACACATCAACAGGTGCACCTTTTTCAATTTGTTGTCTTAACGATCCTGATCCGCCGTAGTTAAATGTAATATCAACATCTGAATGTTTTTTCTTAAATGCTGTTTCTAAATCTTTCGTCACATCCGTTAAACTTGCGGCAGCTGCGACATGTAAAGTATTTTCTTTTTGATTACTGTTTGTTTCTTTTTTATCATTTGAACATCCAACAACAACTAAGCAGACGCTCAACAATATAACCGCAAAGTATTTCAACTTCATCTTGAAGAAGCCTCCTAAAAATGATTAATTCACTCTCGATTATACGCTTTCGCTCCATAAATTCCAATTTGAATTTAACCATTATCTTTTGTCTTCGCACAAGAAAAAGGCCAATATGACATTGACCTTTTGATTATAATTATAAAATTTGAACAAAACGTTTAAAGGCTTCTAAGCCTTCAGTATCACGTTTAAACACACCTGCATCTTCTAAAACTCGTTTGAATTTCTGACCTACCGCATCTAAAACAATACCTTCAGCATTTTCAGGTGTAAATTGATGTTTCGTTTTTAGTTCATCTGCGAAATCTTGATGCACACCTAAATCTATATCAGTTTCACCTAAAACATAGTGTTCCACTTGTTTAAGCTCATGTTTTAAACGTGCTGGTAAAATCGCAGTTCCCATCACTTCGATTAAACCGATGTTTTCTTTTTTAATGTGTTGTACATCTTGGTGCGGATGGAAAATACCATCTGGATAATCTTCTGATGTTTGATTGTCTCTTAGTACTAAATCTAATTCAAAACGACCTGTTTCTTGACGGTAACGTGCAATCGGTGTGATGGTATGATGACGTTCGCCCGCCTCACTTTGTGCTTTGACTTGAACACTTTCATCACTGTACGCATTCCATTGATTGAAAATATGTTCTGCCGCATCAATGAGTTGTGCTTGATTATTACCTTTTAAACGGATTACACTCATCGGCCAATCTAACAACACCGCTTCTACTTCAGGATAATCATCAATAGTAAAACGTTCTATTTCTGTCGCATTATCCATCGGGAAAGTGTGGCGCCCTGTTTGGTAATGGTTGTGAGACAGGATTGAACCGCCTACAATCGGCAAGTCCGCATTAGATCCCGCAAAATAGTGCGGAAATTGCTTCACAAAGTCTAATAGATTCACAAAAGTTTGTCGTCCGATCTTCATTGGCACATGTTGTGCAGATAATACGATACTATGTTCTGGGAAATAAGCGTATGGTGAAAATTGGAATCCCCAGTCTTCTCCATCTAACTTAATACGCGCAATTCGGTGATTACGACGTGCTGCTTGGGTTACAGAACCTTGGTAACCTTCATTTTCCATACATAACGCACACAAAGGGTAACTTGTTTGTTTTGCTTCTCTTGCTGCCGCAATTTCTTCCGCATCTTTTTCAGGTTTAGACATATTAATTGTAATTTCTAAGTCACCATAGTTCGTTGGTGTATAGAAATGAATATTTTGTGCGATGGCATCTGCCTTAATATAGTGGTTGCGCATACAAATATCATATAAATATTGCGTCGCTTTCTCCGGGCTGTCTTGATACAACTGTCTAAAGTTGCGATTAATAGTTGAAGGTTTCGGTGTGATTAAATCTAATAGTTTCGTTTCAACCATTTCTTTTTGATATACCGCATCTTCTATTAAGTGATGTTCAATCATTCGATTAATCCAGTGTTGTGCAATCGCATTCGGTGTATCAAGCTCTGAGATATCTCTATCCTCATGTTCGATATCTTCTGCTTGTGTAATCTCTAGCACTAGGTTTTGAATATAGAAAGCATCTTCCTTTTCAAAATCCCCATATTCTACTGCATATGAAATAAAGCGTTGTATCAGCTGTTGATTCAGCTTCATGATACGGCCTCCCTTTTTATTTATCTTCGTAGCCATTCGGATGTGCGCGGTGCCAATGCCAAGCAGTTTCAATAATTTCATGAATATCATCATGTTTCGGCTCCCAGCCTAACACGTTACGTGCTTTATCACTTGAAGCGATTAATTTACTTGGATCACCTGCACGACGTTTGCCGATTTCTGATTTAATCTTTTCACCAGTCGCTTGGCGTGCTGCTTCCACAATTTCAATAACAGAATAACCTTGACTGCTGCCTAAGTTGAATGCGCCGCTCTCACCGCCATCTTTTAAGTAACGATACGCTAAAATATGCGCTTCAATTAAATCTGTGACATGTAAATAATCTCTGACACATGAACCATCTTCTGTATCATAATCTACACCGAATATCGTAATCGCATCTCGTTGTCCTAACGCTGCTTCTAATACAATAGGTATTAAATGTGTTTCCGGATTATGATCTTCACCAATCGTACCGTCTTCACGTGCACCTGCGACGTTGAAGTAACGTAATGCTGCATAGTTCATACCATATGCGTTATGACACCAATGCATCATTTTTTCCATCATCAATTTACTTTCGCCATAAGGGTTGGTCGGTGCTTTTTTCGCATCCTCTGTAATCGGGACAACATCTGGTTCACCATAAACTGCTGCTGTTGAAGAAAAGACAATATCTTTTATATCATGTGCTTTCATCACTTCAAGCAACACTTGCATACCATAGACGTTATTATTGAAATAATCTAAAGGTTTCTCTACCGATTCTCCAACTAATGAATAAGCACAAAAATGGAAGACACCTTCAACATTTTCCGTTGCGAACACTTGATTTAAGAATTCGCTGTCACGAATATCTCCTTCATAAAAACGTGCTGCTTTAGGCACGGCACCTCTATGACCTGTTCCTAAATTATCCACCACTGCAACATCATAACCAGCATCTATCAATTGATGCGCTGCATGGCTGCCGATATAACCAGCACCGCCTAATACTAAAACTGACATGATTTTCCTCCTTAAAGTTCGATTGTTTTCACGCCGTCACCGATATTGACATGGTAAAACGATGGCGCATAGCCAATCTTGTCTGTATAAATACGAGAGACTTCATCTTCTAAATCTTTAACTTTTGATTGATGAACTAAAGCAATCGCACATCCTGCGAATCCTGCACCTGTCATACGTGCACCAAGGACTCCATCAACATTTTGTGCAGATTCTGCTAAAGTATCTAGCTCTTTGCCCGTCACTTCATAATCATCCTTCAATGAAGCATGGCTTTGGTTTAATAATTCACCAAAGCGTTCAAAGTCTGATTGCGCTAAAGCATCATACGCTTCTTTAACACGTGCGTTTTCAGTAACTGCGTGACGTGCACGACGACGTATCGTTTCATCTTCAATTAAATGCGCATAATTTTCGAACGTTTCAACGTCTAAATGTCCTAACGCTTCAATATCCAATTCTTGTTGAAGTAACGCTAAGGCTTTCTGACATTCTTCTAACCGTTCATTATATTTAGATTCTGCTAATTCACGACGCTTATTCGTATTCATAATAGAAATCGTGTAATCTCCGAATTCAGTTGGAACATAATGATACTCTAACGTATGCGTATCTAATAAAATCGCTTGATCCTTTTGACCCATACCCACAATAAATTGGTCCATAATACCTGAATTGACACCGATAAATTTATTTTCTACTTTACGTCCAAGTTGAATTAATTCTAAGCGCTCTACATCTAAGTTAAAAAGTTGTTTCATTAACCAAGCAGTCAGCATTTCAATAGAAGCTGAAGAAGATAAGCTTGCGCCGTTTGGAATGTTACCTTCAACGATGACATCAAAGCCTGAGTCAATTTTGTAACCCGCTTCAATTAAAAACTTAACCATGCCTTTTGGATAGTTCGCCCAACTATGGTCAGCATTGTAATCTAAATCATCTAATGAAAATGAAATAATACCTTTTTCTTCAAAGTTCAAAGAGTAAAAACGAATCGTACGATCTTCACGTTTACGTGCTAAACCGTATGTGCCCAATTCAATAGCAGCTGGGAATACATAACCGCCATTATAATCTGTATGCTCTCCGATCAAATTAATACGTCCTGGTGCGAATGCGGCAACATCTGGCTTTGTTTCAAAATGCTTTTCAAATTGCGTTTGCATAGATGCCAACATAATATAACTCCTCTCACAAGGTAAATTTATTAGTAAACACAATTAAAGTTTATTTGTTTACTAAATGTTTTGTCAACACTTTCATTGGTTCTTAAAAGAAAAAGATTGTCGCTCTATTTGTTTCGTTTGTATCACAATATGCATGGCAGATTGACGTGTTTTTTGAATACGTTCTTTTGCCATTAAGACAGCACTTTTACCAAACTGCTCGATATCAATACGCACACTCGTCAATGATGGTGTTACATATTG
Source organism: Staphylococcus sp. HMSC061G12 (assembly GCF_001838465.1). Classification (NCBI taxonomy): domain Bacteria; kingdom Bacillati; phylum Bacillota; class Bacilli; order Caryophanales; family Staphylococcaceae; genus Staphylococcus; species Staphylococcus sp. HMSC061G12. Next base: position 141,828 of record NZ_KV837015.1, on the reverse strand, counting down.
ATTTACATCTAAGTCATTAAATCCGATAACTCCAGCATCTTTAGGGATTGTGACACCTCTTTGTTGGAGGCCTTGAATTAAACCGATTGCGACCATATCATTACCCGCTATCAACACATCTGGGATAGTGTCCGCTTCTGTTATCGCTTCAAAACCATCTTCTCGTTCCCAACCGATTAAATTGCCATTCGGTATCTCATCATGTTGTTGACACCAAGAAAGATATGCGTGATATCTTGCATCATTTTCATATGCTTCTTTCCCATCTAAATTACGTTCTTCACGTATGCCTCCATAATAAGCGATATGTGCATCATGATAAGTGTCCCTGATTTGATTCAGCAGCTGATACATGGCTTGTTCTAGATCAGAGTACACTGCATCGATATAATCAGGAACTTGCTTATTATTAATCACCACCATATTAGGGTTATGGCGATAAATTTCTTTTAAAGCATCCAATGAGAAATTACCGATGACTAACACTGCACCTGCTTTTTTCACATCTTGTAAATCTTGTTTTTTAAATCCTGTTTCAATTCTAAGTGTCTTCTTTAATGTTAAATTTAATTTCTTAATTTCAGACTCTATTGCTAAACGCAATTCACGATGAAACGGGTCAGCCATTTCTCGTCTACGAGACGCATAAGTAATGATTTGAACTTGGCGATTTACACGTTCTGCTTTGTGATATTCAAGTTCTTTTGCGGTATTTAAAATACGAGTTCTTGTACTGTCGGCTACAGACAATGTCGGATCTTCATTAAGTACACGCGACACTGTACCTGGACTGACACCCGCTTGTTTTGCGATATCTCTAATACTTGCCATAATTGACACCCCTCTTTTGTTTACTTTAAGTTTACTACGCTCTGTTTACTTGTACAACTTTTCATTTTAAATAATGAAACATTTCATGCAAATCTTTTTTGTAAATTGAAGTGATGTAGTATATTGTTAAATTAAGGAGTCATGCATATGAATAAAGATAAAGATGTTTTAACGAATCAGACAATTGTCCGCTTTGAAGATGGAGAATTATTTGAAACAACTGATAGTTATGTTACAGAATTTCCATTAACTGTCATGGTTAATGGCGAAGAATTTGCAACCGTCATCTGCAGTCCAGACCATATGGAAGAATTGGTGCTGGGCTTTTTAGCGTCTGAAGGTGCAATTTTAAAACGCAGTGAATTGAAATCGATTCAAATAGATGACAGCAAGGGGTTTGCACATGTTGAATTAACGAAAGACTTAGGGGATCGTTTCGAGTATTCAACCAAGCGCATGATTGCTTCATGTTGCGGTAAAAGTCGTGAGTTTTATTTCCAAAATGATGCGGCGGTGGCTAAGACGTCATTGTCGAATATCACACTCACACCTCAACAGGTCATCAATATGATGACGAGACTACAAACTGCAAGTAAACTGTTCAAACGTACAGGCGGCTTGCATAACGCGGCCATCAGCGACGGTGATGCTTTCTTTGAACACCGTCAAGATATCGGTCGACATAACGCACTCGATAAGCTATATGGTTTCTGTATTGAACGTCATATTCCTGTTCGAGACAAAGTCTTAATTTTCAGCGGTCGTATTTCATCAGAAATTCTGATTAAAGCGGCTAAAATCGGAGTTGGTGTTATTCTTTCTAAATCCGCACCCACTACGTTAGCTGTGACGCTTGCGAATGACTTAAACATAACAGCCATTGGATTTATCAGAGATGGCAACTTCAATATTTATAGTCACCCAGAACGAATAAAAGCTGTGTCCTCACAAGATTAACTTGTGAAACACAGCTTTTTTGTTTGCTTATATATTCTCTTTTATCACACTATAACAATAACTGATGAAGGTATAGCCTTGTTTAATATACATTTCCTTGGCAGTATCTTCACCGTCTGCGATTAAAATCAAAGGTTTATGCTTGGCATAATTTGCGACAAATCCCTGCATAGCACGCCCGATTCCTTGTCCACGCATTTCTTTGATCACACCGAAACTATCGATTTCAATCGTTTCTTCTGATTCAATCATATCTAATGTGCCGACTGGTTGATTATCTTTATAAGCAATCACCCGCTTCACATTCGTTGCGCCGTCAAATTGTTGCCTTAAAGTTTTAACCACTTCGTCTGCGTAGTCTTTACCGTAATCCAGTGAAAAATAACGACAGATTTTCAAATAATCATCCAAATGATAAATATCGACAAAACGGATATCTAAACCATCTGGAATGTCACCTGCAAGCTCATGTGCTTCGATCGCATACATTTCTAACAACACAACATCAAAATTCTCTCGTTCAAAATATGTACGAAACGTGGAATCTAAAGGTGTATTTTCTGGAAAAGTAAATGCCAAATGGCGGCTCTCTTGTTTGAGATGTGCGTGTGTTTGTGTTTTGACATCTTCTAACCAAGTTTCAAACGTCGGCATGTCATGATATACCCATTTGTTCGTATAATACGTTAAAGGTTCTTGTGGTGTTAAATAAATCGTCTTTTGTTCATCTTCATAAGCAATCGCTCCAGGTTGATCAATTAATCGCATGGATAGCGGCCCCATCTTTATCCCTCTTTCTGCTACCTCAGAAACGAATCAATTGTTTAAAGCGTGTGTGATTCAATAATGCTGCACCGATTAAGCATGCGATAATCGCTTTAATAATATCCCCCGGCATAAAGACAAATGATAAAAAGAATGCTTTTGATAATGGCATATGAGTAATCACGCCCATAATTAATGTGCCGACAATGTCTAATAATAAGACACCCGCAATTAATGTAGGTAAAAATAAACGACCGAAATTGATTCGTTCTATAGATTTATCGCGCGCATACCCAATTAAGAAAGCGACGACTGGATATAAGAATAAGAAACCTGCTGATGGACCAGCAAAAACTCCTATACCGCCACGACCGCCTGATAATACAGGTAAGCCGCACGCTGCTAAAATTAAAAATACAATTACGCTTAATGTACCATACTTTTTGCCTAAAAGAATACCTGCTAGAAAAATACCGACATTCTGCAAGACAATCGGTACTGGCATGAATGGAAGCGGAATAGGTGGAATCAGACCAAGCAATGCGATAATAGCTGTCATAATCGCAGTAAATGTGATATGTTTTGTTGTCATAATATAACCTCCTCAAAATCTTACATGGAAGATTATATCACATATGTTAACTTTAATTTACGATAAGTTAACATTTATTTGTATAATTTTACACGTCTAGACACGAACCTTTGCGGCAAGGTTTGTCATGTAGTCAAAGAATGCATCTCTGTGCACATCATCGACTAATCTGATTGTACGGCCGCCTTCTTGAACACGTTTAGTTCGCCCTTGACTCGGTCCTTTTGTAATCACTTCTGTTTGTACTTCTTCAACATGTACTAACTCAGGTTTTCCGACAGAAGCTGTTGTTAAGACATCCCATAAGAAATACGTAGAGTTCGTCACAAAATGCGTTAATGGCGGAACTGCAGCATAACAAACACCTAAGAAATCTACACCTAAAATATCACGTTGATCTGCCCACATTTGTCTGACATCAATTGTTAACGGCACTTTATTTGTACTTTCTAACGCAACCATATCAATCGCAATATCTGTATCAAAAACCGTTGCGACTGCTTCTGGATCCCAAAAGGCATTCCATTCTGCAGTTCCATCATGTTCAGGTTCTTCAACATTGCCTTTCGTTAAGAATGTCCCTCCCATCCATACTAAGCGTTCAATTTTTTCTGTGATATGCGGAGCAACCTCTAATGCTTTAGCCAAATCTGTTAAAGGTCCAGTAAATAACAAGGTTACTGGTTTCTTACTCGCTTCTAATTTTTCTATTATATCTTCATATGCTTCAAGTTCTGATTGCGATGCTCGTTGTTCAGTACGTGATTCATTCAATACTGGTAATGCATCTACAAAAAAGGCATGCATACGCCATTCTTTAGGAAATGGATTCTTCCCTCTTTGTGATGATGCGGCAACTTTTAAATCTCTATCTGAAAAGCGGTTAATGATTTTAATAGACGCACTCACTGCGGGTTCTACATAACTGTCAGCACCAATTGCGCTGACACCGATTAATTCAACATCTTCCATCTGTAGTAATAAAAAGAGAGACACTAAATCATCTACACCGCCATCGTGGTTGAAATATATTTGTTTCATGTTCTACCTCCAAAATTTATGTATATTACTTATTAAATTGAAATTCACAACAAATGTAAAGTAAGCATTTAACCAGAAATTTAATTGTATGATGTCTAGCTTTTCTCGTAAAACAAATGCAGACCGCTAAAAACTACCAACTCTCTATTCCGAGTGATACACTAAACTTAACAAGGCAACAAACGTCAGGAGGAATGACATTGTTAGAATCAGGATTAATTCATACAGAGATTCAACGTAAATGGTTAACAAAATTACAATCAGTCAAAGACGAATTTCAAGCACATGCAGCATACAATGATGCGCATAGCCGCTTCCCTCACGAGAATATTGATTGGCTCGTTAAAGAAGGTTATACCTTATTAACCTTGCCGAAAGCTTATGGCGGTGAAGGTGCGACAATTGAAGATATGGTTATCATCCAAAGTTATTTAGGTTCTATTGATGGTGCCACAGCTTTATCTATCGGTTGGCATTTAAGTACTGCAGGACAAATATTTAAAGAACAAAAATGGGAGCCTCACCTACTCGATCAATTAGCACAAGCTATTCAAGAAGGTGCGTTGATTAATAGAGCGGTGAGTGAAGCGGATACTGGAAGTCCGACACGTGGCGGCAAACCTTCAACACACGCTAAACGCTCAGGTTCAGAATATGTTTTAAACGGCGTTAAAACTTTTACTTCAATGTTGCCAGCTTTAACCCATTTCTTAGTCAGCGGCTACAATGAAGCCACAGACCAATTCGGTTTCTTCTTAGTTGAAAAAGAAACGCCTGGAGTGTCTATTGCTGAAACTTGGAATGTGGTCGGCATGCGTGCGACTGAAAGTCATGACCTGGTATTAGAAGATGTGCATATACCACAAGAAAACTTTGTAGAAGTTGCGGGCGGTTCAAAAGGACCGAACGGTTGGATTCTGCATATCCCAAGTGTGTATTTAGGTATTGCACAAGCTGCGGCAGATTATGCGAAAGACTTCGCCAAAACACATCAGCCGAATAGTATTGATTACCCTATCGGACATCTTCCGACTGTCCAACAATCAATCGGTGAAATGGAGTCGTTATTACTTTCAGCACGTGCCTTTTTATGGTCTACAGCCCGTACGTATAATGAAGCCCCTGATGCACCTGTTTGGAATGAAACTTCCGCAAGTAAAATTTTAGTAATGAATCAAGGTTTGAAAGTCATCGATTTAGCAATGCGCATTGTCGGTGCGAAAAGTTTAGAAATGGATCGCCCGCTTCAACGCTATTATCGTGACATGCGTGCTGGTCTGCATAATCCGCCAATGGAAGATGCAGCTTACACAAATATTGCCAAATCAGAACTCAACTTATTCTAGTGACTTAACACTATGTTCAATAGTCGAACATAGTGTTTTTCATTTTAAACAAATAATAAATGTTGATTTATTTAGAAATTTATATTGTGCTTTCTGCCAATACCCTTTATAATTTTGAATAACGCTAAACGATAATCGTTTTCAATTAGGAGGAAGATATAAAGATGAAAAAATTACTCATCCCACTGATTGTGTTAGTCCTTGTGCTTGCAGCATGCGGTAAACAATCCAGTGATCAAAATGATTCAAAAAAAGAAACACGTTCATATACAATGGATAACGGTAAGAAAGTAGATATTCCGAAAGAACCTAAACGTATTGCGGTTGTTGCACCTACATACGCTGGCGGTGTAAAAAAATTAGGCGGTAACGTTGTAGCAGTCAACAGCCAAGTCGATGACAGCCCTATCTTAAAAGAAAAATTCAAAGGTGTTGAAAAAATCGGCGCCACTGGCAGCGAAGATGTTGAAAAAGTAATCAAACAAAAACCAGATTTAATCATTGTTTATTCAACAGATAAAAACATCAAGAAATATCAAAAAGCAGCTCCTACTGTAGTTTTCGACTACGCAAAACATAAGTACTTAGATCAACAAATTGAACTAGGTAAATTGTTAGGTAAAGAAGACGAAGCTAAAAAATGGACAGAGGATTGGAAAAAAGAAACTAAAAAAGATGGTAAAGAGATTCAAGATAAAATCGGTAAAGATTCAACAATCTCATTATTAGATGAATTCGATAAAAAACTTTATACGTACGGTCCAAACTGGGGTCGTGGCGGTGAAGTGATTTATCAAGCATTCGGCTTACAAATGCCAGAAAAACAAAAAGAACTAGTTAAAAAAGATGGTTGGGCAGAAATCAAACAAGAGAAAATCCCTGAATATGCAGGCGACTATATTGTATCAACACGTGCCGGCAAAGCTGAACCATCTTATACTCAAACAAACCTTTGGAAAAACCTACCAGCAGTTAAAGAAGGACATGTCATCAAAGTAGATGCGAAAACATACTGGTTCAACGACCCTTACACATTAGAATTCATGCGTAAAGATTTAAAAGAAAAACTCGAACAAGCAGCTTCTAAATAATATGAAAAAACGGCTTACACAGTAAACAGGTTGTGTAAGCCGTTTTCTTTATAGATTATTTATTTTCAGTTTCGCTTTCAACAGGCATCACATTTGGTTTACCTGCCATCAACATCAACCATGTTGCGACGATGAACGGTAATGTGAATACTGGCAAGCCGAATGGTTTTAACCAAGTCACTAAACCAGCATGTACAACCACTGTGATAAAAATACCAAATAACATACTTAAATATTTGTTAAACACAGAAGTTTCTTTAAAGGTAACACCTAAAGCCAATATTACTAAGATAACATTATAGCCATATAATCCTGTATTAATATCATCATGATTTGCCCCAAATAACATTACCACAAAAACACCGATAATATTTGCGACGACCGAGAAGATACCTGCACGTTTAGAAGCAATAAAGATACCGATCAGTATCAATAAGCCCCCTACTGTACTTTTCACCAAGAAAATTTCACTAAAGCCATCTAAGAAAGTCATCACACCGTTAATCGCGTGATGTGAAAATGTAATCTCACGTACCGTAGAAGGTAAAATATTAACCCCAGCATTGACGTGTTCGAATTGGAAGGACATAAATAAAAACATCCAACTGATAAACACATACGGCATGGTCAACATCGGCAAGTCAAAACGCGATAATAAATGACGAAATGCGGCACCAAGCGGTAATGTCAATACAACCGCAAGTGCTGTCATACCAATACCTTTAATGTCTGGCACTAAGAATATGGTTAAAGCCACACCTGTCAGCACTGGATTAAAACCAGCCAGCCCCTCTTTGATTTCTTCTTTGGAATAATTTGTATAAGGTGCTAATACATAAGCAATCAAACTAGAAAGCAATGCTGCTAGCCCTACTTTCCAATTTGCTACAAATAAACCTGCTAAAATGAATAGCCCTGTCCAAGCATTATTTAACAATAATACTTGTGAGATATTCTTTAATACAACGTCGACTAATTGACGCATCGATCCTTCACCTGATTTCTCAAAATTTATAAACAGTTATAATTTTAACAAAATAGGATTGTGAATAAAACCTATTGCTCTCTATTTATAATTTTTTAAGATTAAAATACAACGTTTGTTTGAAAATGTACCAAAAAAGGTAAAACTCCCTTGGGTTAATTAAAGTGTATATTCAAGCCTTAACTTGTTAATTTGCAATTATATTTGGCACCACAAATATATATTTCTTGTATATCGATAAGTCGAGTCTTACAATGGATTAGTATTATTTAACATATATGAAAGAAGGGATTACTTTGCATTTTACTCAACGTGAACAAGATAAATTGATGTTGGTTATTGCGAATGACGTTGCACGCAGACGTCAAAAACGCGGTTTAAAATTAAACTATCCTGAAGCGGTAGCTATCATCAGTTACGAAATGTTAGAAGGTGCAAGAGATGGTAAGAGCGTTGCCGACCTTATGAGTTACGGCAGACAAATTTTAAATAAGGATGATGTAATGGAAGGTGTAGCAGATATGATCACAGACATCGAAGTTGAAGCTACATTCCCTGACGGCACAAAATTAATTACGATACATCATCCGATTGTTTAAAGGGGGATTATATATTATGAGACCTGGTGAAATTATAGTAAAACGTACTGAAATAGAAATAAATAAAGGTACTGATTCTACTGAAACAGTAATCGTTGTTAAAAATATAGGAGACCGCCCTATTCAAGTCGGTTCTCATTATCATTTTTTTGAAGTAAATGATGGCTTAAAATTTGATAGAGAGAAAGCATATGGTAAACATTTAGATATTCCAGCTGGCGCAGCTGTACGCTTTGAACCTGGGGATGAAAAGAAAGTACAACTTGTGGAATATAACGGTAATCGTCGTATTTACGGATTCCGAGGAATGGTTAATGGACCGATTGATGAAGATCGTGTCTTCCGTGTAGACGATAATCATCCGAACGCTGGTATTAAAGACGACGAAGGAATGAAAAATGCGAATAAAGAAAGTGGGTATGATCGATGAGCTTTAAAATGACACAATCTCAATATACAAGTTTATATGGTCCGACTGTCGGTGATTCTATTCGATTAGCTGATACAAACTTGTTTGCACGAGTAGAAAAAGACTATGCGTCATATGGGGATGAAGCTACTTTCGGCGGCGGTAAATCTGTGCGTGACGGTATGGCTCAAAACCCTAACGTAACACGTGATGACCGTAATGTTGCAGATACTGTTATTACAAACGCAGTTATTATTGATTACGATAAAGTATACAAAGCAGATATCGGAATTAAAAACGGCTATATCATGAGATATGGTAAAGCTGGTAACCCTGATATTATGGACAACGTTAATATCATTATCGGTGCAAACACTGATATCATTTCAGCTGAAGGTAAAATCGTAACAGCTGGCGGTATTGATACACACGTACACTTTATTAACCCTGAACAATCATGGGTTGCGCTTGAAAGTGGTGTTACAACACATATCGGCGGCGGTACTGGTGCTTCTGAAGGTTCTAAAGCCACTACGGTTGCTCCGGGTCCATGGCATATGCACCGTATGTTAGAAGCAGCTGAGGCTCTACCAGTCAACGTTGGTTTCACTGGTAAAGGACAAGCACACAACCACACAGCATTAATTGAACAAATCCACGCTGGCGCAATCGGCTTGAAAGTCCATGAGGACTGGGGAGCAACACCATCTGCGCTAAGTCATGCATTAGACGTAGCTGATGATTATGATGTTCAAATCGCATTACACGCAGATACGTTGAATGAAGCGGGCTTCATGGAAGATACGATGAAAGCAATCAAAGACCGTGTCATTCATATGTACCACACTGAAGGTGCTGGTGGCGGACATGCGCCTGACTTAATCAAATCAGCAAGCTATCCTAATGTCCTTCCATCATCTACTAACCCAACACTACCTTACACAACAAATACAATTGATGAGCACTTAGATATGGTTATGATTACACACCACTTGAACGCTTCTATTCCTGAAGACGTAGCATTCGCTGATTCACGTATCCGTAAAGAAACAATTGCAGCGGAAGACGTGTTACAAGATATGGGTGTATTCAGTATGGTCAGCTCTGACTCACAAGCAATGGGTCGTGTCGGTGAAGTTATCACACGTACATGGCAAGTCGCACACCGTATGAAAGAACAACGCGGTTATTTAGATGGCGACTCAGAATACAATGACAACAACCGTATCAAACGTTATATCGCAAAATACACAATCAACCCTGCAATTACACACGGTATCTCTGAATATGTCGGTTCAATTGAACCTGGCAAACTTGCGGATATTGTAATTTGGGAGCCTGCATTCTTTGGTGTAAAACCTGATGTTGTCTTAAAAGGCGGAATGATCAGTACAGCAATCAACGGTGATGCAAATGGTTCTATTCCAATCTCAGAACCTCTTAAATTCCGTAAAATGTATGGTCAACTTGGCGGTAACATGACAGGTACAAACATGACATTCGTATCAAACATTGCTTATATGAACGATATTCAACGTCAATTGAACTTGCATCGTTTAATCCGTCCAGTTAAAAATATCCGTAACTTACGTAAAACAGATATGAAAAACAATACAGCAACACCAAAATTAGACGTAGATCCACAAACGTATGAAGTGTTTGTAGATGGCGAAAAAATCACAAGCGAACCTGCTAAAGAGTTGCCATTAACACAACGTTACTTCTTATTCTAGGAGGCAAGCTTTCATGATAGTAGAAGAAATTCTTGGCAATATCGCCAATTTATCACCTGAAGAAAAACAAAAGCACACTGAAAAAGTGTATCTAGAAAACTCTGATTTAGTTAAACGCATCCAACGTGTCAAAACTGACCACGGTAATGAAATCGGAATCCGCTTAAAAAACCCTGTAGACTTGCAGTATGGCGACATCTTATATGAAGATGACAACAACCGTATCGTGGTTGATGTCAATTCTGAAGATATTTTGGTTATCAAACCACGTTCACTGCAAGAAATGGGAGATATTGCCCATCAGCTTGGTAACCGTCATTTACCTGCACAATTCACAGAAAATGAAATGTTGGTACAATACGATTATTTAGTTGAAGATTTATTAAAATCATTAGGCATCCCCCACTCACGTGAGGATCGCAAAGTAAACAAAGCCTTCCGTCATATAGGACATTCACATGATTGATCATGCGTCTTTACGCTTGTTTCAATTTTGCGATTCGCAATTCCCTACAGGTGCTTTCAGCCATTCATTCGGATTAGAAACTTATATCCAAAGAGGGACTGTTCATGATGAACAGTCCTTCCAAGAATGGTTGAAACTCTTTTTAAGTGAACAACTCACATATGCGGATGGATTAGCGATGCGCTTCGTTTACGAAGCACTGAATCAGAATGATGAAAAAAGAGTGTTAGAATTAGATCGTTTATTATTTGTTCAAAATATGCCGAGAGAAACACGTGTCGGTACCAAACAAATGGGAACACGTATGGTGAAACTAGCTGATGAACTTTACGATAGTGAATGGATTCATTGGTATCACGAACAATATCAAGCAAAACAAGCGAAATTGCATCCAGCAATCTGCTTTACAATGCTTGGTCATTATCTCGGTGTCGATATTGAAATGATTATCGATTATTATTTATATCAAAACGTTTCATCTTTAACTCAAAATGCGGTCAGAGCCATTCCATTAGGACAAACTGCAGGTCAACGTATTGTGACGCAGATGATTCCTTTTATGAAACAAACACGCGACCATATTTTTGAGCTTAAAGCATCTGAATTCGGCATCACTGCACCAGGACTTGAAATCAATCAAATGGAACATGAAAAAGTGAATGTACGAATCTTTATTTCTTAGGAGGCAAGATTTATGACTCAACCTATTAAAATCGGAGTCGGCGGCCCTGTAGGCGCAGGTAAAACCGAACTTGTAGAAAAAGTAGTAAAACATCTTTCTAAAGAATTAAGCATCGGTGTTATTACAAATGATATTTATACAAAAGAAGACGAAAAAATCTTAGTAAATTCTGGCGTACTTCCTGCAGATCGTATCATCGGAGTTGAAACTGGCGGTTGCCCTCATACAGCAATTCGTGAAGATGCTTCAATGAACTTTGCGGCAATTGATGAATTAGTTGAACGTCATGAAGATATTGAATTGATTTTCGTAGAATCAGGCGGCGACAACTTAGCTGCGACATTCAGTCCAGAACTTGTAGATTTCTCAATTTATATTATCGACGTTGCACAAGGTGAAAAAATCCCACGTAAAGGCGGCCAAGGTATGATTAAATCTGATTTCTTCATCATCAACAAAACAGATTTAGCACCTTATGTCGGCGCATCTTTAGACCAAATGGCTGAAGATACACGTACTTTCCGTGGTGATCGTCCATTCACATTCACAAACCTTAAAACAGAAGAAGGTTTAGACAATGTGATTAACTGGATTGAACGTGATGTGCTGCTTAAAGGACTAGAGTAATGTCTGAAGAAAAGCAATGGACAGGACAGTTAGATATCACCGTCTTTAATGACGGTGAACGTTCTGTAGCACGCGATATCTTTTTTGAACAAGCATTAAAAGTGATTCGCCCTATTTATTTAAATGGCTCAAATATCCCGACATTCTATATTGTTAATGTCGGCGGCGGCTATTTAGATGGAGACCGTTATCGCTTAAATGTTAAAGTGAAAGAAAATGCGGCAACGACACTCACATCGCAAGGTGCAACAAAAATCTACAAAACATTGAAAGATCATGTTGAACAGTACCAAACGTTCACGATTGAAGATAACGCTTATATGGAATATGTAGGCGATCCGATTATAGCTTATAAAGATGCAAAGTTTTATCAGCATAATCAATATCATCTGGCTAAAACCGGCGCAATGTTTTATACCGATATCTTAACGCCTGGTTATTCTCCAGATGAAGCGCACTTTACGTATGACTATCTTCACCTGCTTAATGAAATTTTCGTTGACGGTGAATTAGTCGTCTATGATAACTTGTTGTTGGATCCAAATAAAAATCGTGTAGATGCTTTAGGTTATATGGAAGGTTATTCTCATCTAGGGTCTTGCTATTTCATTCATCCAGATGCGAATAAAGAAACCGTTGAAGAACTTTATGAGATTATGGCACCTTATGCGAAACAAGAAGACTGCAGAATCGGTATTACTGAACTTGCGACACATGGTATCAGTATCCGTATTCTTGCACATCAAACTGATTTAATTTTAGATATTCTAAATGACGTGCAACAACAACTTGTCAGAAAACATTATGACAGAGATGTAGATTTCTTAAGAAAATATTAATAGCAATCAAGTTATACACCTGATTGCAAACTAAAGGACGGTTATTCATTCTTTGATAACCGTCCTTTTTACATACATAATTTTATAAGTTACTGTTTATTCCAAAATGCTTTAAGCGCTTGTGCTTCTTCATGTCCTTGTTGGCGTGCAGCTTCAGCTACTTCTTTACGTAATGCACCATTCATTGTATTATAATCATATTTTTCCAGAATACTCATTACAGTGCTATCTGGTTTGACTGTATACACGCTTTGACCTCGTTCTTGCATATGGTCCACTAAATCAGATAATGCATAAGGTGTTTTCACTGGTAAATTCGCAGCTAATACCACAACTTTATCCGCTTCACTGACATCTGGATTATCCATAGAATAAGAACCGCCATCATAATAGTGTTTATCATGCAGTTGAATCGTCGGATAAGCCCCTTGGAATGCGCCACTCGCCGCAATAGCTTTAACTAACGGTACATCAGAGTTTTCATCAAATACACGACGTTGATTTGATTCTACTTCTGTCACTACAATTTTGATTTTAGGTGTCCAGCCCGAAACCGCATTGCCTAAGCTGTTTCTGATCATATTGAGTCGTTCTGTTTCAGGCAAATCTACTTTAGGATGCATAGCCATCTGACTCATACCATCAATCCATTCTTCTACAGTACGCGCATTTTTCTCTAATTGATCAAATTGCGCAAAGATATCTGCTAAATCATCATCCGTTAATGGATTTTCAGCTTCTCTTTGATAGTTTAGTTGTTCTTCCCATATTGTTTCCCAGTCTGCTTCTGATGCGAGAACTGTGCCCACTTGTGCACCCGCAGATGTTCCGACAAATTCATCGGCATCTCTCAAGTCTAAACCTTTCTCAGCTAAACCTCTTAAATAACCGATTTCCCATGCCATGCCGAATTGACCGCCGGCACCTAAAATTACTGATGTTGTTGCCATATGATTCACTTCCTTCAACTTTTATTATGACATGAATTATTGATCTTTGTTTAAAATCCAGCTTCCTGTCGCAAGATAGCTCGCAAATGCACACCATAATGCATAAGGCACCATTAACAAGCCGCTGCGTTTATCTGCTTTATAGAAATTGACTGACGTGACGACAACAGATGCGAATAAAGCATAACTTTCAACCATCGCTGCTCCACGTAGTTTATATTTGAAATACAATACAGACCATAAGAAATTCAAACCAAGTTGTGTATAGTGTGAAATCGGTACAGATTTATCTTTACTTGCGTTACGTGCAATCATATATGCGATGCCCATCGCAAGATATAAACCTGACCAGACAATGGGATACGTAATACCTGGCGGTGAAAACGGCGGGTTCTTTTCTTTTTGATAAACTTGACGTGCATTGCTTGTCGCATATTTTGCTACCAAAGTGCCCCCTGCTGTCGGCGTTATTAAATGTACAATATCTCTCAGAACTTTGAATGGTTGTTTCAAACTATCCCTTCCTTCTGTTTCATATAATTATTTTCTTTACTTTATGTATCTACCCTTTAGAAAAAGCATTAAATATCATCGTTGTATGTTTATGTTATTATCTGCGTGATGCTGCATAACAACAGGCTTTTTCGGGAATATCAATATAGAACGTCTTATATGTATGAGGTGAATTTATATGACAGAATCTAAAGCGTATCGTTCTAAGATGATGTCTAAAATCAAAGGCACAGGCGGCAAAGCTGAAACACAACTTGCTAAAGCTTTATGGCACCAAGGTGTCCGTTATTTTAAGAATTATAAGAAACTACCCGGCACCCCAGATATCGCTATCACTAAATATAACGTAATGGTATTTGTAGATGGGGAATTCTGGCATGGTTATGATTGGGAAAATGTTAAACAAAAAAGAATCCACACGAACCGTTCATATTGGATACCGAAATTAGAACGCAATATGGAAAGAGATCAAGAAGTGAATCAGAAATTAGAAGAAATGGGTTATACTGTCTTACGTTTTTGGGAGAAACATGAAGTGTTTAAGGACATGGATGCTTGTGTCCAACAAGTGTTAGATGCGATTGAACAAAATAAACAAAAATAAAAAAGTGAGCTATCTCAATGAATAACTCACTTTTTTATTACTAATTTTTTGTGCCTGTTGAAATAATCTTAAATTCCCCAACTTCTCCTATGATTAAAATACTTTGCTGACCGCTTTACAAAGAGCCTCGATTTCCTTTCTTTGCTCTGGATCAACTACTAAAATCACGGTTCTTTCATCATGTTTATTTCTTTTTTTAGTTAAGAGTTTACGCTCTTTAAGCTTTTGAATCGCTTTAGAAATAAAATATGGTTTTAAGTTGGAAAGTTGAATGATTTCTTTTACATTGAACTCTGTACGTTCTTTTTCACTGCTGTGAATGTAGTTTAAAATAAAGAGTTCTTCAAAAGTGATTTGAAACTCACTTTTAATTGTAGCACTGACCTCTCTTACTTTTTGTGCTACAGTGACGAATTTTGATAAATCATTAATTATGTTTTTATTGTTCATAGTGAAATTCACTCCTTCTTGATGTTTTTCGAAGATGTTTAGTGAATTGTTCTGATAATTTCAAGCAAGCCCCTACATAAACTAATTTTATTACAACTCTCATTAAATAACAATCTATTTTTGTTCCTAAAATAATCAAAATAGTAAACGTCATAATGTTGAAATCAGTCATCATGAATGTAAAGTTTTCACTAAGGTTAATTGGGTTAATAGGATGACTGTCTATTCAAAAAATCAAAAGCAATAAAAGTAGTAATAAATGAATATTGGGGAATACAATTAATGAATGTGTATCACATATACAAACAAGGAGGATGAAAGGATGAAACAAGATTATATCCGTGTCAAAGGTGCGACACAGAATAATTTAAAATCCATCGATGTAGACATTCCGAAACATTTCATAACTGTATTTACAGGCCGTTCTGGTTCAGGAAAGTCTTCACTCGTTTTTAATACACTCGCAGCTGAATCAGAGCACCTTTTAAACGAAACTTATTCAAGTTACATACAGTTTCATCTTAATCAACAACCTAGACCTAGCGTCGATCACATAGACCATCTGCCTGTTGCGATGACAATCAGCCAACAACGTTATAACGGCAACTCTCGCTCAACAGTCGGCACAATTTCAGACATATACGCATCTGTGCGTTTATTATGGTCACGTATCGGCACACCTTTTGTAGGCTATTCTGATGTTTTTTCATTCAACAGCCCATCAGGCATGTGCAAAGAATGTGAAGGTTTAGGTTACATTGAATCAATTAATTTAGATGAATTGTTAGATTGGGATAAGTCATTAAATGAAGGTGCCATCGACTTCCCTTCTTTCGGTCCGGATAAAGAAAGAGGAAAAGCATATCGCGACAGCGGTTTGTTTGATAATGACAAAAAGTTAAAAGACTTTACCAAAGAAGAACTTGATTTATTTTTATATCAACAGCCGACAAAGCTTAAAAATCCACCGAAAGAATGGAGAAAAACTGCGAAATATGTGGGATTGATTCCGCGTTTCAGCCGTATCTTTTTAGGCGATAAAACTTTTGCGAAAAAACGTTATGCACGCCATTTAAAACACGTCGTTACCACTAAAACATGTCCTGTTTGTGAAGGACAAAGACTAAATCAAAAGGTATTAAATTGTAAAATCAATGGCTATAATATTTCTGATTTTACTAAAATGACAATTAAAGAGAACTTGGCTTTTTTAGATCAATTGAATCAACCAACTGCAGAATTTATTATTGCGCCGCTTCGAAAACAACTTGAAGCCCTAGATTTCATAGGATTAAGCTATCTAACACTCGACCGTGTCACAACAACACTTTCTGGTGGAGAAGCACAACGTCTTAAATTAATCCGTCATTTGAATAGTCCTTTATCTGATTTAGTTTATATTATTGATGAACCCAGTGTTGGTTTGCATCCTGAAGATATACAAAAAATCAATATTATTTTACAATCACTTAAAGAAAAAGGCAATACTGTTTTAATTGTTGAACATGATCCTGATGTTATTAAAGAAGCGGATTATGTCATTGATATGGGACCAGGTTCTGGTAAGAATGGTGGAGAAATTACATTTGAAGGAGATTATCCAGCATTATTAGAATCTGATACAGCGACAGGTCATGCGTTAAGAAAACCACATCACCTTAAAAATGACGTGCGTCAACCTGCAGGATATTTCCATCTCGGACCAATTACAGAAAATAATTTAAAAGATGTCACGGTTGATTTACCTAAACAAGTTATGACGGTTATGACAGGTGTCGCAGGTTCTGGTAAGAGTACTTTGGTCAAAAAAGGATTTGAAGATAATGAACACACTATCTTTGTTGATCAAAAAGCAGTTCAAGGTTCAAGCCGTTCTAATCTACTGACTTATTTAGGTGTCTTTGATCAAGTACGAAAATTCTTCAGCCAACAAACCGGATTAAGCAAAGCGATGTTCAGCTATAATTCTAAAGGCGCATGCCCAAATTGCGGTGGTAAAGGTTATATTAAAACTGAACTAGCCTTTATGGCTGATTTTTCTCAGACTTGTGAAGTGTGTCATGGTAAACGCTATAAACCTGAAGTATTAGAAGCAACAGTTGACGGTTATAATATTGCGGATGTTTTAAATTTAACTGTAGATGAAGGTTTAGAATTCTTTAAAGGGCATCAAGAAATTGAAGATGCATTAGAATCATTAAGCCAAACTGGATTAAATTATATGGCACTCGGTCAACCGCTAGACACCTTATCTGGCGGTGAGATTCAGCGCGTTAAATTAAGTCAGCATTTAGTCGAACCGACAACTGATTATGTTTATATCTTTGATGAGCCGACAACAGGTTTACATGAAGAAGACATTCCTCTACTATTGAATCGCTTCTATGATTTAATTGAAGCTGGGAATACAGTGATTCTGATTGAACATAACTTATCCATGATGTGTGAAGCGGATTGGCTCATTGATGTCGGACCAGGTCCAGGTTTAGAAGGAGGACAAATCTTATTCAGCGGCTTGCCTAAAGACTTCCTACAAACAGATACCTTAACTGCCAAACATTTAAAACGTTATACTCAAGCATAATAAAAAGGCTCAACCACAGTTTTGTGATTGAGCCTTATTCATATATACACTGATTATTTATTATTTTTTACTGCAAATTGTATCAGCTGAAGATAATGCAGCTAATTTCAATAAGTCAGTTGCGTGTTTAGCGCCTTCTTTACCATGACCTGCTTCGTAGTGTTTGTAAGCTGCAACACCTAATACACCTACTGCTAATAATGAAGCAACATTTGTCATTTTTTTGTTGCCGAAGCTTAGTAAATAGATTAAACCACTTGCTGCTTCTAAAGTACCTGCAACTGTTACCCATTTAGAATCAAGGCCGAACACATTTGCGAAAGTATCTTTCATACCTGCGTCACCTTTTAATTTTGGCTCTGAAGCCTGTAATAATTCCTTAGCGATTTTAATATTGTTTAAATAACGTAATAACATAATACAATCTCCTTTATTTATTATTAAAATATTCCTCTACAATAGGTTTTACCCTTTCTCCGTATAATTTAATTGCATGCATTACACGGTCATGTGGCATAGACCCTACTGGCAGGTGAATCATGAAACGATTCAAGTTCAATTCTTCGATTACTTTAATCATTTTCTTTGCGACTGTTTCCGGACTTCCTACAAACATTGCACCTTCATCGCTGATTTCACGTTGGAAATGCGCTTGATCGTATGGCGGCCAATTACGTTCTCTGGCGATGATATCATGTACGACTTTAGTCGGCGCGTAAAACTCACGTTGTGCCGCTTCATCAGTCTCTGCGATATAACCCCAAGAATGTACTGCAACCGGCATATCTTCTGCGCGATAACCTCTGTTTTCAGCAACTGCACGATACACTGCAATATTACGTTTGAAACGTCTAGGATTACCACCGATAATCGCGTAGGTAATCGGTAAACCGAACTCTGCAGCTCTCATAGAAGACTCTGGTGTGCCTCCTGTTGCGAGCCAAATTGGAATTTCCTTTTGCACTGCTCTAGGATATACACCTAAGTTGTTAATTGCTGGACGCAAACCGCCTTCCCATTTAACAATCTCATGTTGATTGATACGTTTCAATAATTCCAACTTCTCAATAAACAATTGATCGTAATCATCAAGGTTGTAACCGAATAATGGGAAAGATTCGATAAAAGAACCGCGCCCTACCATAATTTCAGCACGTCCGTTAGATACTGCATCCAATGTCGCAAAACGTTCATAGACACGTACTGGATCATCTGATGATAAAACCGTTACTGCCGATGAAAGTTTAATACGTTTCGTTGTTGTCGCTGCTGCCGCAAGTACAGTCACAGGATCTGAAACTGCATAATCTGAACGATGATGTTCACCTAATCCATATACATCCAGCCCTACTTCATCAGCAAGTTGGATTTCTTCTACGATGTTTCTAATACGTTCTGCTGCTGTTAATTTTTCTTGAATGCCGTTTTCTGTATAAATATCAGTGTTGTCTGCAAAGGATGTCATTCCAATTTCGAGTTTCACTTTTTTCACCTCTTTAGGTATAATTTTTATACTTAAATAATACATCTGTTCTTTCCTTAAGTCAATACTTTCAACTCGAGCTGAACAAAGAGATAAAAACTTCCATTTAATGAAGAAAAGCCTAACTTTACATTAAGTTAATAGTTAACATCCACCTATTGTGTTTAATTAGATGACTATCTATTCGACAGAATTTTAAAAATAAATCTCCGTCATATTAACTACAGAGCAACATTTATTCATTAGAAATTATGTTTCAAAGTTTTCTGTTATATTACAAGACTGTAATATGAAAATCCTTTACAAATAATTAAAAATGTTAAAAATGCGATAACATCAACATTCTAAGACTATAGTCCTACTTTCATGCTTATTACATCCAAATACATAATTATTAGAACTAAATTACAAAACGATAACAAACCACACAAGTGCAATTTTTTTTGGTAGAGTAAGTCTTGTCGTTAAGAGAACGAAACAAACAAAACAAATTATGAAATTTAGTAAATGTTAATCCAGTCACGAGACTTAAAAAATAATTTAGCTTATTATCTTTAGGAGGATATTTTATCATGAATAAAATCGCTACTACTACAATCGCTACAGCAGGTTTAGGAATCGCTGCTTTAACTTTATCTAATCACGATGCAGACGCTGCACAAAATAACGGATACAACTCAAACGATCCTTATTCTTACAGCTACTCATATACAATTGATCAAGATGGTAACTACCACTACACTTGGGAAGGTAACTGGAACAAATCTAATCAATTCAATAACTACTATGGTACTTACGCTCAATACAATAACAACAACACAGCTAACAATAACTATACAAACTACACTAGCTACAATACACAAGCAACTGCTCCACGTACTGGCGGTTTAGGTGCTTCATACTCAACATCAGACAACAACGTTAAAGTAACAACTACTTCAGCACCAAAAACAAGCACTAACACATTCGCTAACCGTTCATCATCAGGTGCTAACTTATACACTGTAGGTCAATGTACTTACTACGTATTCGACAAAGTTGGCGGTAAAATCGGTTCAACTTGGGGCAACGCTAACAACTGGGCTAACGCAGCAGCAGCTTCAGGTTACACTGTAAACAACAACCCATCAGCTGGCGCAATCTTACAAACTAGCCAAGGTGCTTTCGGTCACGTTGCATACGTTGAAAGTGTAAACAGCGACGGTTCAGTAAACGTTTCAGAAATGAACTACGGTCAAGGTCCTGGCGTTGTAACTACACGTACAATCTCAGCTAGCCAAGCAGGCGGATACAACTACATCCACTAATTAATAAATTTACGATATAAACCAACTGATCAGCTACAATCAGTTGGTTTTTTTATACCCTTTTTTTATTTCTATTGCTTA